>JAQYIU010000051.1 GCA_028721415.1 Lachnospiraceae bacterium
ATCCAGTCTGGTCAACTGTGGTATTGATAATATTACAATTCTCGCACGAGAGAACTATTTCTCCCTTCTGGATCATCTGGGATCCGGTCGTGAGTGGGATTTGAGCCGTAAGAATGGCGGTCTTAATATTTTCCCTCCATACGCACAGAAATCCATGGGTGTGTACGGTGGACGTATTGAAGGTATTGCAAGTATCCTGGCATTCTTGAAACGCCAGAAAGAACAATACGTGATCTTAAGCGATACCAACCTTGCAGTTAATTTCGATTTTAAAGCGCTGGTTGCTTCTCATATCGAGAGTGGTGCAGATGTTACCGTGGCATATACAAAAGAAGAGATTCCAGTTGCATTTCTTATGGCTGAACCATCCAGAAAAGATATGTATTTCACTTTTGAGATGGATGGAGATACCATTACAAAATTACATATTAATGAGAAAATGTCCGGAGTGAAGAATCTCGGCATGAACATGTATGTGATCGATCGTAAATTCCTCATCGATATCGTAGAAGAAGCTTTCGTTGCCGGCGGTACCTGTTTTGAGAGAGATATCCTTCTTCCGAAGATGTCTGAGCTTAAGGTACATGGATATGAATATACCGGATACCTTGCACGTATTACCAGCTTAAAGAGTTATTTTGATGAGAATATGAAACTTCTTAACGATGAGAATCTGGATGGATTATTCTCTGCTAATCCGGTATATACCAAGATTCGTGATGACAATCCAACCAGATATATCGGTGATGCCAAAGCAACTAATGTTATGGTAGCTGATGGTTGTGTGATTGAAGGTGAAGTGGAAAACTGTGTTCTTTTCCGTGGTGTTAAAGTCGGAAAAGGTGCCAGAGTGAAGAATTGTATTCTGATGCAGGATACGGTAATCGAACCGGGTGCAAAGATGGAATACGTTATTACAGATAAGAAAGTAACGATTTCCGAAAGAAAGACCTTACAGGGTTCTGATACCTTCCCTGTATTTGTAACAAAAACAAAGGTTGTATAGTACATATTTAAGACAAAACTAAAAAGACGATGCCTGCAATATCGGTCCTATGATCGTAATTGCAGGCATTTTTTTATTCTTCATAAAATTTTCAAAATCTAATGGTAGACAGTACCGGATACCTGTACTATAATGTAGAATTAAGTTTGGAAACAAAATAAAGGTTTTCCAATTATTTCAACAGGAAGGAATTGCGAAGTATGTTAACCAAAATCTTAGTATGTTTTTTTGCCGGGCTGGGTGCGGGACTTGGAACCGGTTTTGCGGGGATGAGTGCCGCAGCGGTGATCAGCCCGATGTTGATTACCTTTTTAAATGTGGAGGCTTATGAAGCCGTGGGAATCGCTCTTGCCAGTGATGTTCTTGCCAGTGCGATCAGTGCCTATACGTATGGAAAGAATAAAAACCTGGATGTGAAGAACGGAATTATCATGATGGCAAATGTTCTGCTGTTTACTTTGGTGGGAAGTTGGGTTTCCAGTATGGTTCCAAATTCTACAATGGGCGGATTTTCTGTAGGTATGACAACGTTGCTGGGAATAAAATTTATTGTTAAACCAGTGATGACGACCAAAGAAAGTATGGAGCAGAAGAGTCAGAATAAAAAGGCAGTGCAATCTGTCATTTGCGGTATGATCATTGGATTTATCTGCGGATTTATTGGTGCTGGCGGTGGAATGATGATGCTTCTCATTCTCACGTCTGTTTTGGGTTATGAATTAAAAACAGCAGTTGGAACCAGTGTTTTCATTATGGCTTTTACTGCTTTTACCGGTGCAGCAAGTCATTTTGTGATCGGGGGAATGCCGGATCCGTTAATTCTGGTGCTCTGTGTGTTATCCACCCTGTTTTGGGCGAGGATTGCCGCTCGATTTGCCAATAAAGCCAGCGCGATTACATTAAACAGGGCAACAGGAGTGGTTCTTCTGATTCTTGGTATCGCCATGATGCTGGTAAAGTTTTTATAAATAGAATCTTTATGCTATCTTAATACTATTTCATATATCCTTATGCAAATTTAAGATAGATACATGAATAATTAGTATGTCATAATTTGATAAATAAAGAGGATAAGAAAAGATAGTATGAAGAATATATTTAAGCGAAATAAAAGAAGGCATTGGTCTTCTTCGCAGATTATCATTTCAGAATTTCTGTTTGTAATATTATTAGGAAGTGTTCTGCTGATGCTGCCGATATCTTCCCGAAGTGGAGAAGCCACATCCTTTCTGAATGCACTGTTTACTGCTACCTCTGCCACCTGCGTGACAGGGCTTGTGGTCTTTGATACTGTCACTCACTGGTCTTTGTTTGGGCAGGCAGTCATTTTATTGTTGATACAGATTGGTGGTATGGGTGTTGTCACGATTACGGTGCTGGCAGCGGTTATTTCGGGAAAAAAGATTGGCCTTATGCAGAGAAGTACGATGCAGGAGGCCATTTCTGCCCCTAAAGTCGGGGGAATCGTCCGTCTGACCAGCTTTATTTTGAAAGCCACCTTTGTGATTGAACTTACAGGTGCTGTTTTGATGCTGCCGGTATTCTGGAAAGATTTTGGACCGGCAAGAGGAATCTGGTATGCGTTGTTTCATTCTATTTCTGCCTTTTGTAATGCGGGGTTTGATCTGATGGGAAAAGCGGGTCCGTTTTCATCTTTGACACCGTATGCGGATAATGCATATCTAAATAGCATCATTATGTTTCTGATTATAATTGGCGGTATCGGATTTATTACCTGGGATGATATCCGAAGTAAAGGAATCCATTTCAGAAATTATCGCCTTCAGAGTAAAATGATTCTGCTTACGACAGCGATTTTGATTGGGATTCCGTTTTTATTTTTCTATTTTAAAGAATTCAGTTCAGCAATTTGGGGCAATATGTCAACAGGAGAGAAAGTAATCGCATCTCTGTTTCAGGCTGTGACACCAAGAACAGCCGGATTTAATACGGTTGACCTCAATCTGTTCAGCGAAGCGGGGAGAACGGTTGTGATTATCCTTATGCTGATTGGTGGATCTCCGGGATCTACAGCCGGTGGTATGAAAACGACGACACTGGCAGTTCTGACCATGACGTTGTTTGCAGTATTTAAAAGAAAAGAAGATACGGAGTGTTTTAGAAGAAGAATTGAGGCAGATACGATCAAGTATGCAGCGACTATTTTGATGATGTATTTGACACTTTGTCTGATGGGAGGCATTATCATCAGTTGCCTGGAGAATCTTCCAATGCTCACCTGTCTGTTTGAGACAGCTTCCGCTATCGGAACCGTAGGCTTGACTTTGGGAATTACTTCCCAGCTGGGCATGATTTCCAGAATTATCTTAATTATACTTATGTTTTTGGGAAGAGTAGGGTGTCTTACCCTGGTATTTGCCGCTTTTTCCGGAACACAGCGAAATATTTCAAGATATCCGAAAGAAAAAATCACAGTAGGGTAACAGAAAGGATGAGGGATGATGAAATCAATCTTATTAATCGGGTTGGGCAGATTTGGAAAACATATTGCCCTGAAACTTCATGAGCTGAATCATGAAGTCATGGCTATTGATAAATGCGAAGAAAGAGTGGAAGAGATTCTTCCTTATGTAACAAATGCTCAGATTGGTGACAGTATGAATGAAGATTTCTTACGGTCATTGGGAGTGCCGAATTACGATGTCTGTCTTGTGGCAATTGGACATGATTTCCAGGGATCGCTGGAAACTACATCTTTATTAAAAGAACTGGGAGCGAAGATGGTTGTTTCCAGGGCTGCCAGAGATGTGCAGGCCAAATTCCTTCTCAGAAATGGGGCAGATGAGATTGTATATCCGGAAAAGCAGCTGGCGGTATGGACGGCAATCCGGTATAGTTCAGATCACATCTTTGACTATATTGAACTGGATGACGATAATGCTATTTTTGAGATTGATATCCCGGAATCCTGGCTTGGAAAAACAGTAGGAGAGATTAATATCCGACAGAAATATAATATTAATATCATGGCAGTAAAACGAAATTCGAAACTGGATCTTACTGTCACTCCGAATACTCGTTTCGAAAGAGGAGAGATCCTGTTGGTTCTCGGAAATAATAAAGACATTCAGAAGTGTTTTCATATATAAAATGATGATACCCTCACTTTAAGAAAGTGGGGGTATCGCTATTTATAGAAAAAGTGGTATAATCTTTCTGAGATTGTCTAAAAAAGGCAAGGAGTGATGATTTGCAGAAAAAAAGAGGACGTTTAAAAATCTTTTTTGGTTATGCGCCGGGAGTTGGAACGACATTTTCCATGCTTGAGGCGGCTGTTGATATTCAGAAAAAAGGGATTAAGGTAGTTGCAGGTTGTGTTGATTGTCATGACGATCCGCAGATGATGCGAATGCTGGAAACATTGAATCCGCCTATGGGAATCAATGAGGAGAATGAACTTAATACCAGGCATTCTGTCAGCACACAATTATATCTTGATGATATTATAAGGATACGTCCTTCCCTGGTATTGGTCGATGATCTTGCCTGTAAAAATGTAGATGGGTGCAGACATGCCAGAAGATATCAGGATGTAGAGGAGATACTCAAAGAGGGAATTGATGTATATACAACTCTTAATGTACAGCAGATAGAAAGTCTGAATGATCTTGTGACACAAATCACCGGAAAAGCAGAGGAATGCCGTATTCCCGATACAATATTCGATCATGCAGATCAGGTACAGCTGATTGATCTGGAACCGGAGGAATTGATAGAAAGAGTATTAAGTGAAAGCACCTTGAAAAGATTGCAGCAGAACGAGCAGTATTTATTATCGGTGGATAAGCTGACAGTTTTTCGGGAAATTGCTTTGAGACGGTGTGCAGATCGTCTTAATGTACAATCAGCAAGTATGCGAATCCGGAGGGGAGTCGAATATCATGCTGATGAGCACATTCTGGTCTGTCTCTCACCAGCCCCTTCCAACATGAAGATTATCCGCACCGCAGCCAGAATGGCAAAGGCGTTCCGGGCTTCATTTACGGCATTATATGTAGAAACAGCAGCCTTTGATCAGATGAGGGAAGAGAGTAAAAAGCGGCTGCGGGATAACATACATCTGGCGGTACAGCTTGGTGCGAAAGTGGAGACAGTTTATGGAGAGGATATTCCTTTTCAGATTGCAGAATATGCCCGACTTTCCGGTGTATCCAAAATTGTAATTGGTAAAAGTACATTTTCCGGCAAATTACCTTTTGGTAAGTTGACCCTCACAGATAAATTGATTGCCCAGGCTCATAATATCGATATTCATATCATTCCTGACAGCAGACCTTCTGTTTCCCGCCATAAGAGAGAAAAGGCAGGGGAGACATTTTCTTTTAACGGAAAAGATATTGCCAAAAGTATTATCCTGCTTCTGGCGGCCACAATTATGGCATATGTTTTCTGGAATATGGGATTGAGTGAATCTAATATTATTATGACATATATCCTGGGTGTTCTGGTTACGGCGGTAATCACTACGCACCAGATTTACAGTTTGATTGCTTCCGTTGTGAGTGTGATTATATTTAATTTTTTATATACAGAACCTCGGTTTTCTCTGCTCGCCTATGATAAAGATTATCCCATGACTTTTTTGATCATGTTTTTGGCAGCCTTTATGACAGGAACATTGGCGGTGCAGCTGAAAAAACAGGCAAAGCAGTCGGCGAGAGCAGCTTACCGGACGAAAATTCTTTTTGATACCAATCATATGTTGGAGAAGGTAAGAGAAAAGGAGCAGATTGTGGAAGTGACTGCTGTTCAGCTGATGAAGCTGCTGAATCGCAATCTGATTATTTATCTGGTGGAGCATGATGAGCTCATGGAGCCAAAATGTTTTGCGGTAAATGAAGAACCGAATGAAGTGCAGGAATTAGTTGGGCAGGAGCGAAATGTAGCGGAATGGGTTCTTCATAATAACAAACATGCAGGAGCTACGACGGAGACATTTTCCAATGCGAGATGTCTGTATCTGTCCATACGAACGAACGAAGAGGTATATGGTATTCTCGGAATTGATCTTGACGGCAATCCGATGGATGCCTTTGAAAACAGTGTGCTCCTCTCCATGTTGGGAGAGTGTGCATTGGCACTGGAAAATGAAAAGAATGCCAGAGAGAAAGCCGAGGCAGCATTGATGGCTGAGAAGGAACAGTTGCGGGCCAACTTGCTTCGTTCCATCTCCCACGATCTTCGGACACCCCTCACTTCCATTTCCGGAAATGCCAGCAATTTGTTATCTAACGCAGGACAATTTGATGAGAAAACCAAAAAACAGTTGTATTCCGATATTTATGATGATTCGATGTGGCTTTATAACCTGGTGGAAAATCTTCTTTCGGTCACAAAAATTGAAGAAGGAAGATTTCAACTTCATCTTTCCACGGAACTTTTGGATGAAGTGATTACGGAGTCTCTGCAGCACATTAATCGGAAAAAAGTGGAACATCAGATTATTTTCCGGCCTGCAGAAGAATTTTTACTGATAAAGGCAGATGCCCGCCTGATTATGCAGGTGATCGTTAACCTGGTGGATAATGCCATAAAATATACGCAGAAACAATCGGAAATTCTCATCACTACCAGGAGGGAAGAGAATCAGGCTGTAGTATGTATTCAGGATAATGGGCCGGGGATTGCCGATGAAATGAAACCTTTTGTGTTTGATATGTTTTACAGTGGAGCGAAAAGTATCGCAGACAGCAGAAGAAGCCTTGGACTTGGATTGGCTTTGTGTAAATCGATCATTCAGGTGCATGGAGGAAAACTGGAACTGACAGATAACATTCCTCACGGCGCTGTTTTCACGTTTTCACTGCCCCTGGAGGAGGTAAACTTATATGAATAAAACATTAATATTAGTTGTGGAAGATGACAGATCCATTCAGAATCTTATGGTGACTACTCTGAAAGCTCACGATTACAAATATCTGACAGCTTCCAATGGAGAAACGGCGATTCTGGAAGCATCTTCCCATAATCCGGATATTATTTTGCTGGATCTTGGTCTGCCTGATATGGATGGAATTGAAATTATCAAAAAAATACGAACCTGGTCCGATGTCCCGATTATCGTAATCAGTGCCAGAAGCGAGGATGCGGACAAGATAGAAGCCCTGGATTCCGGAGCCGATGATTATCTGACCAAACCATTTTCTGTAGAAGAATTGCTGGCAAGACTTCGGGTGACAGAACGCAGACTGGCAGCCATGCAGTGCAAACAGAATTCCGATTCTGTCTTTATCAATGGGAAACTTCGTGTGGATTATTCTGCAGGCTGTGTCTATCTGGATGAGGAAGAGCTTCATCTGACACCAATTGAATATAAATTATTGTGCCTTCTTTCGAGAAATGTGGGCAAGGTGTTGACCCATACCTTTATCACCCAGCAGATCTGGGGACACAGCTGGGAGAATGATATTGCATCCCTTCGGGTATTTATGGCCACGCTGCGAAAGAAACTGGATAAAAATACGGATTCGGTGCAATACATCCAGACGCATATCGGTGTGGGATACCGGATGCTTAAAGTAGAATAAAATATGTAAGAAAAGAAGGAGAAAAATAAAATGAGTGCAAAAAAATTAGGATTTGGTTTAATGCGTCTGCCATCATTGGATCCAAATGATCCGTCTAAAATCGATCTGGAACAGACCAAACAGATGGTAGATATGTTTCTGGAACGGGGATTTACCTATTTTGATACCGCTTGGATGTATTGTGGATTTCAGAGTGAAAATGCAACAAAAGAAGTATTAGTAGACCGTCATCCGAGGGACAGTTATACTCTGGCAACGAAATTACACGCAGGCTATATCAAGACAAAAGAAGATCGGGATCGCATTTTTGATGAGCAGAGGAAAAAGACCGGAGTCACATTTTTTGATTACTATCTTCTCCATGACGTAGGAGTTGAACATTACGAAATCTATAAAAATCTGGATTGTTTTCAGTGGTTAAGAGAGAAAAAAGAACAGGGTCTGGTAAAAAAGATTGGTTTTTCTTTCCATGACAGTGCAGAATTGCTGGATCAGGTGCTGACTGAACAGCCTGGAATGGAATTTGTACAGCTTCAGATTAATTATCTCGATTGGGACAGTGAAGGAATTCAATCCCGCAAATGTTACGAGGTGGCAAAGAAACATAATATTCCGGTTATCGTCATGGAACCGGTAAAAGGTGGCACTCTGGCAAAAGTGCCGGAAGAAGTGGAAAATGTCTTTAAGGAACACCATCCGGATCTTTCCGTACCATCCTGGGCTATCCGTTTTGCAGCAAGTCTTGATAATGTTATGATGGTGTTAAGCGGAATGAGCAATACGGAACAAATGCTTGACAATTTAAGCTATATGGAGAATTTTCAGCCACTTGATGAAAAAGAACAGAAAATCGTTCTTCAGGCAGTTAATCTGATCAATAAAAATATTGCGGTGCCGTGTACCGGATGTTCCTATTGTACCGATGGATGTCCGATGCACATTGCTATTCCAAAATATTTTTCCCTGTATAATGCAGATTTACAGGAAATCAAAGAAAAGACATGGACTCCACAGGGAGAATACTATGATAATCTGACAAATATCTTTGGAAAAGCCAGTGAATGTATTGCTTGCGGACAATGTGAGGCTGCCTGTCCACAGCATTTGCCGATCATAGAACACTTAAAAGAAGTGGCAGCCCATTTTGAGGAGTAAAAAGGATTGGAAACCAGAGAAATTTTAAATCAATTAAAAGATGGAAAAATCACGGTAGAAGAAGCAGAACATTTTTTTAAGCGCCAGCCCTATGAGGACTTTGGTTATGCAAAATTAGATACTCACAGAGAAATCCGCTCGGGTTTTCCGGAAGTCATCTATTGCAGCGGAAAACCTGATGAATATCTGGTATCCATTTTCCAGAAAATGTATGAAGAATATGGAGAAGTGTTCGGTACCAGAGCCAGTGAGCATCAATTTGCATTGGTGAGAGAAGTGATTCCATCCATTCAATATGATAAAGTTTCCAGAATATTAAAAGTGGAAAAAGAGAAACAGAGAAACGGAAAGATAGCCGTCTGTACTGCCGGAACAGCAGACATTCCGGTGGCAGAGGAAGCAGCTCAGACCGCAGAATATTTCGGAGCCAATGTGGAGCGGATCTTTGACGTGGGAGTCAGCGGAATCCATCGACTGCTATCCCGGATGGATGTGATTCAGGAAGCCAATTGTGTGATTGCCGTGGCCGGAATGGAAGGAGCCCTTGCCAGTGTGCTTGGCGGTCTTGTCAGCAATCCGGTGATAGCCGTACCGACCTCGGTCGGGTACGGAGCCAGCTTCGGGGGTGTTTCTGCCCTCCTCACAATGATTAATTCCTGTGCTAACGGTGTGGCAGTGGTGAATATTGATAACGGGTATGGTGCCGGATATATGGCGACTCAGATCAATCGGTTGGCGGTTCATACCTTAGAGAAGGAATCATAATCTTTTTTGAAAAGATTTTCTGCAGGCTTCACGACAGAATGAGGAAATAATAAAATGGAAGAATACAGAATAAAAGAAGACAACCAGAGACAATTCCATAAAAAAATAAAGAATCTGGAAACATTTTTTCGAAATATAGGTAAAGTTGCCATCGCATTTTCCGGGGGAGTGGATTCCACTTTTCTACTTAAGGTAGCTCACGATGCTCTGGGAGAAAATGTACTTGCATTGACCGTGTGTTCCAGTGTATTTCCAGGAAGAGAACGGAAAGAAGCCAGAGAGTTTTGTGAAAGAGAAGGAATCCGTCAGATTGAGATTCCTTTTGATGAACTGAAAGTAGAGGGATTTCAGGATAATCCTCCAAATCGATGCTATCTTTGCAAAAAAGCATTGTTTAAAAATATGAAAAAAACAGCGGCAGAAGAAGGGTTTTCTATGATCGCTGAGGGATCGAATATGGACGATCTGGGAGATTATCGGCCTGGGCTCAAAGCAATCGCTGAACTGGAAATATTAAGTCCGCTTCGCGAGGTGGGACTTTATAAGAAGGAAATCAGGGCATTATCAAAAGATTTATACCTTCCAACCTGGGAGAAGCCATCTTTTGCCTGCCTTGCTTCCCGTTTTGTTTACGGAGAGCAGATTACCAAAGAAAAATTACATATGGTGGAGCAGGCAGAACAGCTTTTGATGGAGATGGGATTTGCCCAGATGCGGGTGCGATTTCACGGAAATATGGCAAGAATTGAAGTTCCGCCGGAGGACATTTCACGATTTATGAAAGAGAAAGTTCGAGAAAAAATCGTCTCCGAATTCCGGAAATATGGTTTTGCCTATGTTTCTCTGGATCTGGAAGGGTATCGAACCGGAAGTATGAATGAGATTTTATGAGGAAATATAAAATGACGAATACATTATATCTGGAGTGTGGCAGCGGTATCAGCGGGGACATGACCGTTGCGGCACTTCTTGACTTGACCCAAAATGAGGAACATTTACGTTCCGTTCTTAGAACAATTCCGATAGATGGATTTTCTGTGGAAATCAGTCGGGTAAAAAAAGTCGGCTTAGACTGCTGTGATTTCAACGTGATTCTTGATAAAGAGCACGAAAATCACGATCATGATATGGAATATCTTCATGGAAATCATAATCATGGCAACCATAACCATGGAGACCACCATCATGAACAACATCAACAGGAGAATCATGAACACGGGCATTACAGCCATGAACATCATCATGAAGACCAACACGCAGAGCATCATCATGAAGGCCATACCCATGAGCATCGGGGAATGGTGGAAGTGGCAGATATCATTCACCGGACCCAAATGACAGAAAATGCGAGAAAAGTTGCTTTGCGGATTTTTCAGATTATCGGCGAGGCGGAGGCAAAAGCGCATGGTGTGCCGGTTGAGCAGGTACATTTTCATGAGGTGGGTGCCGTAGATTCTATTGTGGATGTGATTTCGGTGGCAGTATGTCTCGACGATCTTCAGGCAGATCAGGTGATTATTCCGAAACTATGTGAAGGCATCGGAACAGTTCGGTGTCAGCATGGAATTCTGCCGGTACCGGTTCCTGCAGTGGCAAATATTGTCGAAAAATACAGCTTGAATATGGAAATCATGAATGTGCAGGGAGAGTTTGTCACACCGACAGGGGCTGCCATTGCAGCAGCAATTCAGACATCAGCTGCCTTACCGAAACAGTTTAAAATAAAGAAAATCGGTATGGGAGCCGGAAAACGAACTTATGAAAGACCAAGTATCCTCAGAGCGATGCTCATTGAGTCCACAGAGAACGATGCTGTGGAAAATGATTCCATTTATAAGCTGGAAAGCAACATCGATGACTGTTCCGGAGAGGCACTGGGATATGTCATGGAACGATTGATGGAAACAGGAGCAAAAGATGTTCATTACCATCCGGTTTTTATGAAAAAGAATCGGCCTGCCTGGCAGCTTAATGTCATATGCGATGAAGAGGATATTCCCAAATTGGAGCAGATTATTTTCCGTGAGACAACGACCATCGGGATTCGGAGAATTGCTATGAAACGAACTGTTCTGCCTCGGGAACAGAAAATTGTGGAGACAAAATACGGCAGAGCGGAAGTCAAAGTCTGTGATCTTGGTGGAGAAGCGAGGTATTATCCGGAATATGAGAGTGTGATTCAGATTTGTAAAGAAAATGGACTGGCCTATCAGGAAGTGTATCGGGAAATTATAAGAGAGAGTGAATCTCAGATTAAAGAGAAATGAGAAAAAAGAGGTCGAGACCGGTCATTGATACCGGTTTCGGCCTCTTGTCCTATACTGTTATGTGATTGGACACCGGAATTATTTACATAATTCGCTGACAATCTGATTGATCAGTTTGCCGTCGGCTTTCCCTTTCAGCTCGCCCATAACATTTTTCATAATCTGACCACGATTCTTGGTTGCAACCACATCAGCATATTTCGTGGTGAGTATCGCACGAATCTCATCTGCACTGAGAAGTTTCGGTGCATATTCGTTCATGATATCATAGCGTGCCTGATATTCTGCCTTCAATTCTGCTCTGGAATCCGGGCAGGTGTCAATCTGTTCCTTGACAGATTTGATTTCTTTCAAAATTACACGGTCAACCAGCTCTTCTGGTATATTATCACGGCAGCCTTCATCAATAGCTACTTTCTTGGCGGCAGAAATCAATGCAGAGATAGCCTCTTTTCTAACCTTATCCTTTGCCTTCATGGCAGCGACCATGTCAGATCTCATTACTTCAATTGTCATAATAACACTTCTTTCTATTTGGATTTGGAAACAGATTTATAAATATTACGAATCTTATTATAAATCACAGGAAAAGAATGTCAATATCCTTATTTCGCAGGAAATGTGGCTTTTTTAAAACATTCCGTCAATTTGTGTTGGAGCCGGACATATTCTCTGGCATCATCCGGACCCAGCAGTTCCAGCATCCATGCCATCCGGTCAAGGATTGCCTGCTGATGTTTTCTGGTAATTTCCACCCCTTTATCTGTCAAAGTAACGATAGTCTGACGGAAATTATCAGGATCTTTCCTTCGTGTGATAACATGAGAATCTTCCAGACAATTCAGAATCTTGGCGATACGGGCGGAGCTGACAGACATTCTGGCACTGATATCTTTCGGATATGCCTGATTTCCATTCATAGCCAGGTATAATAAAACATAGATTTCTCCCTGCATCATTTTGGATAACTGCCGATTCTCACGCATCTGAGGCATATCGGTTCTTAATTCCATCCATTCCCTGGCAAGAGTATAGTAATCCATAAAAGGGCCTCCTGTTTTTGCTTATATATAAAGAAATAAAAACTCTATATGCTGGTTTCGTTAGTAATCATAGCTTTAAGAATATCGTTTGTCAAGAAGGACGGGAGAGAGAATTTTACAATTTTTAATAGTTTGAAAAAGAACTTGACAAATGGGTTATGTGTGATAGAATTCCTAAATATGAAAGCTAATAATGTTAGCCATCATACTCGATGAAACAGGAGGTTTCTTATGAAAAAAGAATTAAGACATTGTCTGAAATCAATCGCCAATATGCAGGAGGATGGGTACACAGTCTGGCCGGCAAGTTTAGCCGGATGTGGAAAAAGTTCACTCAAAGATATAAAAGAAATGCTGGGAGAGCTTGAGGAAAAAAATTATTTATCGGAAGATGATAAGGGGGTCATTCACATCACAGATAAAGGAAAACACACGGTTGAGATTATGACAAAGTTGGCGGTTTCCTGAGTGATATGCTCCCAACATTTACCCGTTCAGCTTGATGTGGAGAATTCTTGCTACGTCATGTTATAACGGGTTATCATAATCGCTTGGAATAGAGAAAAGGAATCCGTTGGATCACACAATACTATGTGGATCAATGGATTCCTTTTTTTGTTCATAAATTAAGGTTCTATTTCTTAATTTGCCACTACTTTTTCAAAGTCAGCAGCTCCGTGTTTACAAAGTGGGCAGATGAAATCAGCCGGGATTTCTTCTCCTTCATAAACATAACCACAAATTTTACATACCCATGTGGTCTTGGAAGACTTCGGTGCAGCCGGGGCCGGCTTGATGTTTGACTGATAATAGGAATAAGTAGTTGATGGGTCATCGGTGAGAATCTCGCCATCTGTCACATCAGCGATGAACATGGTGTGAGTTCCTAAATCAATACTCTGCACAACCTTTGCGGACATCCATGCATTTGTTCCGTCAGTGGTGTAGTAAATGCCATTAGCAGCTCTCTTGGCAGCTTTATAATCAGCAAATTTATCTACATCACGTCCGCTCTGGAATCCGAAATGTTTAAAGGTATCAAAATTTGCTTTCTCGGAAAGAATAGATACATTAAATTCTCCGGTACGAACGATCATATCGTGGGTGTAATTGGCTTTGTTTACGGTCAGTGAAATTCTGTTCGGAGTAGCAGTTACCTGTGCTGCGGTGTTGGTGATACATCCATTATCTTTGGATCCTTCTCTTGCTGTTACAACATATAAGCCATAAGTAAGAGAGAACATAACATTATTGTTCATAGTGAACCTCCTTTATAATATTTGTGATTCAGTCGCAAATCACATAGGGAAATTGTGAATCTAATTAAAATTAAATTCGCAGTGGAGTCGTGCAACGGCTATCATTCCCAATCTTTTGTATATACTATATCAGAAAATGATGGAATTTTCAATCCAATAACAGTAATCAAAACTATTTCTGTTGTATAAATCTACATAGGAACGCAATGATATTGTCTTGCAAAATGAAGGGGAATTTTAATTTGAAAAAAATTAGCACTCAACTATTGACGTGGCTAATAAAACGTGGTATATATGAGATATGAAAAGTGTTATACAAGAAATATAACAGAGTATCTTTCAAGTAAGGAGGTATTTTTTATGAATATTAATAAATTTACACAAAAATCTTTGGAAGCAGTCAACCAGTGTGAAAAGCTCGCCTATGAATATGGTAGTCCTGAGATTGACCAGGAACATTTTTTATACAGTCTTCTTACCATTGAAGACAGTCTGATTATGAAATTAATTGAGAAAATGGAAATTAATAAGGAAGATTTCCTTTCTCAGACACAGAAGCTGGTGGAGAAAAAGCCAAAAGTTTCCGGCGGACAGGTGTATATCAGCAAGAGTCTGAATCAGGTACTTGTCAGTGCAGAAGATGAGTCCAAAGCCATGGGAGATGAGTATGTTTCCGTAGAGCATCTGTTTTTATCTCTTCTGAAACACCCGAACAACGAAGTGAAAAAATTATTTCAGGCTTATGGCATTTCAAGAGAACGTTTCCTTCAGGCACTGTCTACAGTAAGAGGTAATCAGAAAGTGGTCAGCGACAATCCGGAAGCAACCTATGAGACACTGGAAAAATACGGCTATGATCTGGTAGAAAGAGCAAAACAACAGAAACTGGATCCTGTGATTGGAAGAGATAACGAAATTCGAAATGTAGTCCGTATCCTTTCCAGAAAGACCAAGAATAACCCGGTTCTGATCGGTGAGCCCGGTGTTGGTAAGACAGCAGTAGTAGAAGGACTGGCACAGCGTATCGTTAAAGGAGATGTGCCGGAATCTCTGAAAGATAAAAAGATATTTGCACTTGATATGGGCTCACTGGTTGCAGGTGCCAAATACCGTGGTGAATTTGAGGAACGTCTGAAAGCAGTTCTGGAAGAAATCAAAGCCAGCAACGGACAGATTATTTTATTTATCGATGAACTTCATACCATTGTCGGTGCTGGAAAAACCGATGGTGCTATGGATGCCGGAAACCTTTTAAAACCAATGCTGGCAAGAGGAGAACTTCATTGTATTGGTGCTACAACTCTAAATGAATATCGACAGTACATCGAAAAAGATGCTGCTCTGGAACGTCGTTTCCAGCCGGTTACTGTTGACGAGCCAACGGTAGAAGACACGATTTCTATTCTCCGAGGTTTAAAAGACCGTTATGAGGTATACCATGGAGTAAAAATCACAGACGCCTCTCTTGTCAGTGCGGCAGTTCTCTCCAACCGATACATTACCGACCGTTTCCTACCGGATAAAGCCATTGACCTGGTGGATGAAGCCTGTGCCATGATAAAGACAGAACTGGATTCTCTGCCGGCAGAACTGGATGAAGTGCAGAGAAAAATCATGCAGATGGAAATTGAGGAAGCAGCTCTTAAAAAAGAAACGGACCATATGAGTAAAGAACGTCTGGCTAATCTGCAAAAAGAACTGGTAGAACTTCGCGAGGACTTCCAATCCCGGAAAGCAACTTGGGATCAGGAAAAATCTGCTGTAGAACGCGTTTCAAAAATCAAAGAAGAAATTGAATCCCTGAACAATGAAATCCAGATTGCTCAGCGCAACTATGATTTGAACAAAGCAGCCGAATTACAATACGGCAAATTGCCGGAACTCCAGAAACAGCTTGCTCAGGAAGAAGAATTGGCCAAAAAGAAAAATGCATCTCTCGTTCACGAAAGTGTGACCGAAGATGAAATTGCAAAAATCATCAGCCGCTGGACAGGAATCCCGGTAGCCAAACTGACCGAAAGTGAAAGAAATAAAACCCTGAATCTGGACAAAGAACTTCACAAACGAGTGGTAGGTCAGGACGAGGGTGTAGAAAAAGTAACCGAAGCCATCATCCGTTCCAAAGCCGGAATCAAAGACCCGACCAAACCAATCGGTTCCTTCCTATTCCTTGGACCAACCGGTGTCGGCAAAACCGAACTTGCCAAAGCGCTTGCAGAAAGCCTTTTTGATAACGAACAGAACATGGTACGTATTGATATGAGTGAATACATGGAAAAATACTCTGTATCCAGGCTGATCGGAGCGCCTCCAGGATACGTCGGCTACGAAGAAGGTGGGCAGCTCACAGAAGCAGTCCGAAGAAAACCGTACTCCGTTGTCTTATTCGATGAGATTGAAAAAGCCCATCCGGACGTATTCAACGTACTTCTTCAGGTACTTGATGACGGACACATCACTGACTCCCAGGGCAGAACCGTTGACTTCAAAAACACTATTCTCATCATGACCTCCAACATCGGTTCCCAGTACCTCCTGGACGGCATAGACGAAGACGGGACCATCCGCCCGGACGCCGAGAACATGGTCATGACCGACCTCCGCGCCCACTTCCGTCCGGAATTCCTCAACCGTCTGGATGAGATCATCATGTTCAAACCATTGACCAAAGACAACATCGGTGGAATCATCGAACTGCTCCTCACCGACGTCAACACGCGACTGGAAGACAAAGAATTGAAGATTAAACTCACCGATGCCGCCAAATATTTCGTCATTGAAAACGGCTACGAGCCGGTATACGGCGCCCGTCCATTGAAACGATTCCTGACAAAACACGTGGATACCCTTGCAGCAAGGCTGATCCTGGAAGGAAATGTAGAGCCTCAGGATACCATCCTGATCGATGAAATTGGTGGAAAACTCGAAGCAAGAGTGGAGAGGTAGGAAAATAACGGGGGTTGCCGCGCCAAAAACAGCCTCTAACCCTATGGCAGCGATTCTTCATGCATTGCATGGAATCGCTGCCATATTTTAATGAAAAAGCGTGGTACCTATGGCATGAATCGCAGACGACTTGCATTTTGCTACTCAACTTTCGAACGTTTATGGAAATGCCATTGCTCTTCACACCATAGGAATGAATTGACAAACTATTCGAAAAACTGTATAATGTAACTGCACCTGATACAAGTACATAAAAAAGAATTATATTTTGAATACAAAGTGAAAATGAAATGATAGGAGGGCAATCAAATGGATACAAAATTTTCCGTTGCAGTGCATGTATTGATACTGATTTCAGAGTCTCCTAATTTGTTGAATTCCAATCAGATGGCAGGGAGCGTTGGTACCAACGCCAGCTACATTCGGAAAATTCTAGCGCTTCTAAAAAGGGCGGGAATCATTGACGGTCACAGAGGAATCAGCGGTTATTCCCTGATCGTTGACCCAGAACACCTTACACTGCTTCAGATATATCAGGCAGTTATGGAGGAATCAGAGATTCATCTTTTGGATATTCATCAAAACCCAAGTGATCAGTGCGTTGTTGGCCGTCATATCCGTCCGGCACTGACTGACATGTTTACAGATATAGAAGATGCCTTTACCCATTCCCTTGCGGGAAAAACATTAGCCGACTGTATTGCTGACATTCGAACCAGGATTGATACGATGCATTCTGTAAAAAATGAACCATGATATGTAAGGAGGACAAATCCCATGAATGGCACAAATGGTGTTTATTGCATCCATGGCGATAAAAAGGTCTGTTCGGTAAGAAAAGAAAATGAGCTGTATTTGTAAGTAGGAGGCATTTTCAGAAAGCGGTGATGAAATGGAGATTAATGATAGTATATGTGCTGTATTGATTCTTGCAGGTGGTAAGAATAGCAGGATGAATGGAAGATTCAAGGGAAGTCTGCAATTTCATAATATGCAATTTATGGAGAAAATCAGAAGATCCCTTTTCGATGAAACAGGTACTTTTATAATTTCGTATTCGTCCCCGGAAAAAGTGCCGGTCATCATGCCAGAGTGCAAAATAGTATATGACGAGATAAAAAATGTTGGCCCCCATTTCCGGCTTGATAAGTGGATTAAAGGCTTGTACTGCCGATTACCTTGCAGTATGTGTTTGTGATATGCAGTTCATTTCAAAGGCGCTTTATGCACATCTCATGAAGGTTGCTAAGCAGCACAGAAAAGAAACGGGCAACATCGCAAAGGCTATGATTCCTTATTCTGCCGATGGAGAGCATCCTTTGGCTGCAGTTTACCACAAAGATATGGTTCATGCTTTAGAATTATCCGTCAAACAAGGTGTATACGGTATTCGGAAGGCACTGCCTGTGAATGAAGTATTATACGTTAGTGTTGAGGGGAATTCAAAAATAAGGTAAATAAAATTACGGACACAGAATCGGTAGATGTGGTGAGTGCAGGGGGAAGAATCATCGCGGAGAAATTGGTTGCACCATTTGATCAGCCGCCTTTTGCAAGGTCGCCGCTGGATGGGTATGCAGTTCGAAGCTCGGATATCGAAGGAGCGTCCAGAGAGAAACCGGCCAAGCTTACTGTAATTGGTGAGGTTGTGGCTGGATACGAAGCAGATACCGCTGTGAAGACAGGAACAGCTGCTTTCCTGGGGGGGCAGAGATTGTATATGCAGGTCAAAGCAGTGATAATCCGGAAGATGTAGTAGAAATATTCTGCAAGTACCAGAATCAGGTTGATCTGATTGTTACAACGGGTGGAGTATCCGTTGGTAAGAAGGATATCATGCATGATGTTTTCAAAATGTTAGATATCGAACGGATTTTCTGGAAAGTGGACATCAAGCCGGGTATGCCGACACTTGCGAGAGACTATATTGGTAGGTGGCTCTGTCGGGCAATCCGTTTGGTGTAGTTGTGACATCACAGCTGTTTGTCCGCACAGCACTTGGCAAGATGACGGGTGACCCCAGATTGGAAATGAAATGGCGGGAAGCAATTATTAATAACGAATATAACAAAAAAAGTAAGGCGAGACGGTTTGTCCGTTCAAATTATGCTGATGGATACGTCAGAATCGTGGATGGAGTGAACGGAAATTGCACATTAAGTACAGTCTGTCACTGCAATTGTTTTCTTGATATTCCAGCTGGAAGCGGTGAATTAAGAGCAGGAGAAAATGTTGCTGTTTTGATGATATAGGAGAAGCAAAATGCAAAATATATATAATCCACATACAATTATATTCGCAGTGTGCGGAAGCAAAAATTCCGACAAAACAACACTGATTGAAAAGCTTGTCTTATGCATGAAGAATAGCACATATCCCAAGATTGAGGTTGTAAGAAGTGCAATATCAGAAGAAATAGTATCAAATCCAGAAGGAAGATTTCTTATTATATCCGATTTGGAGAAAGACCATTTTGATGAGCCTGTGCTCGGATTTGATGAAATAGATGAAATAACCCGCAGGGTGCTCTGTCTGGGGGGGATGTGGCGAGCCGGGTGAATCGGAGAAAAGAGATTATGAAAACCAGAGTTCTGTAATGGAAGAGCATTAAAAGGAGGCTAAAATGAAACTTGTTAAGACGGAAGATGCGGTAGGACATGTGTTGTGCCATGATATAACACAAATCATTAAGGGGGTTACTAAGGATGCGGTGTTTCGCAAAGGACATATCATAACGGAAGAAGATATTCCAGTTCTTTTAAGTGTTGGAAAGGAACATCTCTATGTATGGGAGAACGATGAGACTATGATGCACGAGAATGATGCAGCACAGGTTCTATATGATATCTGTAAAAGCGAACATACACGTCCGGGCGATGTTAAGGAAGGAAAGATCGAAGTGATTGCCACATGTGATGGGATTCTCAAGATAGATAGAGACAAGCTCAATATGGTTAATTCCTACGGACAGATGATGATCGCTTCGAGGCATGGAGATTTTGCCGTGAAGAAAGGTGATAAGATTGCAGGAACAAGAATCATTCCGCTGGTGATCGAGAAGGACAAGATGGAAGATGTTCGTAAGCAGGCAGGAAGTGGAGAAATCTTTCGGATTCTGCCGTTCTGTGACAAAAAAGTCGGTATAGTGACTACCGGCAATGAAGTGTATTCGGGCAGAATCAAGGATACATTTACAGATGTTATTGTGGACAAAATCGCTGAGTACGGCGGTAAGATGATTGCCCATAGGATTTCAAACGACGATCCGGACATGATTATTCGCAGCATCTACGAGGTTTTGGATGAAGGTGCTGAGATGGTAATCTGTACGGGCGGCATGAGCGTTGATCCAGATGACAAGACGCCATATGCAATTAAGGAGGTCTGCAAAGAAGTTGTGACTTATGGTGCGCCGGTGCTGCCAGGTGCGATGTTTTTACTGGCATATTACGGAGAAAACAAAATTCCAGTAATGGGCCTTCCGGGATGTGTAATGTATGCAAAAAGAACGATTTTTGATCTTGTACTCCCTCGCATTATGGCAGGTGAAATCTTGGATAAACATGAGCTGGATAAGCTTGGCGAAGGCGGACTTTGCTTAAACTGTGCTGTCTGTCATTTCCCAAACTGTGGTTTTGGAAAAGGAAGATAAGGTGTCTGTGTGCCATCGGTATAGGTGCCCGCTATTTCATACTACTATATGAAAAAGGAGATTGATATGGAACAGAAGTTTACTCATTTTGACGAAAAAGGAAATGCGATAATGGTAGATGTTTCCGAAAAAAAGGACACAAGTCGGATTGCTGTGGCTTCGGGAGTGATAAAAGTCAGTCCGGAGGTGATGGATGCGGTGGTGAACCGGACGGTGGCAAAAGGGGATGTGTTGGGAGTTGCCCGGATTGCAGGAATTATGGCAGTCAAACAGACGGCTCAGTTGATTCCCATGTGTCATACTCTTCTGATTACAAAATGTAGCGTAGATTTTGAACTGGATGAAGAAAACCTGGAGATTAAAGCGTCTTGTACAGCTAAAGTGGATGGAAAAACAGGAGTGGAGATGGAGGCCTTGACGGGGGTCAGTGTGGCTCTTTTGACCATTTATGACATGTGCAAGGCTCTCGACAAGCGGATGGAAATAGGCAAGATTCATCTGGAAAGAAAAGAAGGCGGAAAGAGCGGAGTGTTCGAACGATGAGAGACAATGAAGGCAGAATCATTGACTACCTGCGAATTTCTATTACTGACCGATGTAATTTAAGATGCATATACTGTATGCCGGAGGAAGGAATCCGGCAGATCGAGCATGAAAGAGTTCTGACATATGATCAAATTGTTCGGGTATGTGAGGTGCTTGCAGAACACGGGTTAAAGAAAATTAAAATTACAGGAGGAGAGCCTCTGGTTCGCAAAGATGCCGTAAAGCTCATGAAAGAACTAAAAGAGATTCCGGGGATTACCAGTGTGACTATCACTACAAATGGTGTTCTACTGGAACAGTATTATGATGCCCTGGTCGATGCGGGGATTGACGCCATTACAGTCAGCCTGGATACCTTAAAGCCGGATATGTATGAGAGAATTACCCGGAGACAAGAACGAAACAGAGTCCTCAAAGGCATTCAAAAGGCGGTAACAGAAAATAAAGTTCGTATTAAAATCAATTGTGTTCCTGTATTTGGTTTGGATGACCAGGATATTTTTGCCCTGTTTGAGTATGCCAGAGAATCTGATGTGGATATCCGGTTCATTGAGATGATGCCAATCGGACTTGGAAAGCAGTTTTCCTTTGTTTCGGAAGACAGTATAAAGGAAATGATCGAAGAAAAATATGGATTGATGACCCTCTGTCATGAAAAGCGGGGAAACGGGCCTTGCAGATACTATAGTGTTCCGGGACTGATTGGAAAAGTGGGATTTATCAGTGCTGTCAGCCATAAATTCTGTGACACCTGCAACAGAGTTCGCCTTACATCGGATGGTTTTTTTAAGACATGCCTTCAATATGACTGTGGGGTTTCTTTAAGACCGCTCCTTGCAAAGAATGCAACGAAGGAGAAACTATGGGACGCAATGGAACAGGCAATCAGATTAAAACCGAAAGCACATCATTTTGAAGATAAGAAAGCAGATAACAAAGATGAAGTTAGAGCTATGTCACAAATTGGCGGTTAGAAAGGATGAAAAATGGGAAAAGTAATTGCGACCTGTATCAGTGAGATCAGGGGAACTCAGAAAAAGAATGTACATACTGTAAAAGTGGTCGAAGGCTATGGAATTGAGAATGATGCCCATGGAGGAAGCTGGCACAGACAGATCAGTCTGTTATCCTGGGATAAGATCGAGGCATTCAGAAGAAAAGGGGCGGAAGTGGATGATGGAGCTTTCGGAGAAAACCTGGTGGTGGAAGGTATTGATTTTCGAACCCTGCCCATTGGAACCAGATTCATCTGCAATGATGTGATTCTGGAATTGACCCAGATTGGCAAAGAATGCCATCATGGGTGCCAGATCTTCCAGAAAATGGGAGAGTGTATCATGCCAAGCGAGGGAGTATTTACAAAAGTGATTCATGGCGGAACCATATCAGAAGGGGATGATTTGAGAATCCTGGAATATCCTCTTCGATGTGCAGTGATTGTATCCAGTGACTCCGGATATAGAGGAGAAAGAGAGGACAAAAGCGGACCGCTCATCGAGGACATGATGAAAGAAGCGGGCTACCGGGTAACAAAAACCATAATTCTTCCCGATGACGCGGGGATGCTGAAGGAAAAAATGTGTGAAATCTGTGATAAAGGAGAGGCTGATTTAATTCTGACCTCCGGCGGAACCGGATTTTCTCCAAGGGATATTATGCCGGAAGTGACAAAAGAGATATCCCAAAGGGAGGTCCCTGGAATTCCGGAGGCGATGAGAGCATACAGTCTTAAGATAACCGGTCGTGCCATGCTCACAAGGGCTGCCGCAGGGATTCGCGAAAAAACCCTGATCGTGAATATGCCTGGTAGTCCAAAGGCAGTCAGAGAGTGCCTGGAATATATTCTTCCCCATCTAAAACACGGATTGGAAATTCTTCTGGAGAGAACAGGAGAATGTGCCAGAAAATAGTCGTATCCGGAACTGTATTTTGCTCATCCTATTATCATTTCATTGCAAGTTCATACTACCTTGCAAATATGAGCTATAAGCCGGTTGTATTTGAGAAAGAGTCACGGCCGGGAGGCATGTTAATGAACGGAATTCCATCTTTCCGTGTTCGGAGCGAATGATCTGAATTTTATCATTTTTGAGAATGTTGGAAATCTTGTATGTCCGGCAGAATTTGATACAGGTGCAGTCAAGAATATGACAATCCTGTCTGTTCCGAAAGGGCATGACAAGCCACTGAAATATCTATGGATGTATGAAACATGTGATCTCCTGATTAAGAATGTAAAAGAATGGATGGAAGAGTAATCTTTTGTCAGATGTAGATTACGTAATTGACATATACCCTACAAGGGTATATAATTATAATACCCTTATGGGGTATATAGGGAAAGGAGGATATGATGATGTCTGATAAGGAAGCATGTGGGTACTGTTCTAAAACAACAGAACGATCAGCGGAAGAACGAAAGAAATTGATACACCGTCTGAACCGAATAGAAGGGCAAGTTCGCGGAATTCGTGGTATGGTGGAAAAAGATGCTTACTGTGCGGATATTTTAATTCAATCTGCTGCAGTGAACGCTGCGGTCAATGCATTTAATAAGGAACTGTTGGCAAGTCATATTCGGGGCTGTGTTGCCAAAGATATCCGTGAGGGCAAGGATGAAGTGATCGATGAGTTAGTGGCAACTTTGCAAAAACTCATGAAATAAAAGGAGGCGTAACAAAGCAATTATGGAGCAATATACAGTAACTGGTATGAGCTGTGCTGCCTGCTCTGCCCGTGTGGAAAAAGCAGTATCGGGTGTGAAAGGAGTTACTTCCTGCTCGGTGAGC
>JAQYIU010000052.1 GCA_028721415.1 Lachnospiraceae bacterium
TCCAGATACACGCCTTCTGCCAAGACTCACCGATGAGGCAGATCTTCTGACCGATGCGGAAGAGGAAGAACTTCTGACTAAACTGGACGAAATCAGTGAGCGTCAGCAATGTGACGTTGTCGTTGCCACGGTAAATTCGCTTTGTCACATTTAAAGATATCAAATTTTCTTCCTGGGAACATTCTTTTGAAGCAATCAAGGATGTGATAGCCAGAGAATATCGCAGACATATTTATTTGCTGGATAGTGAGACGGCAGATAATTTACGCAGATTAATGCAGGGACAGACGATTGATTCCTACATAGATACTTCTGTAATTTATCCGGAGATAAAAAATAATCCGATTACAATCTATAGTTTTTTAGTTGCAGCAGGCTATCTGAAAATTGTTAAAAAAGAAGAGTTGGAAATAAAGGCAGAGGAAGCTCTGGAACAAATTGATCAAAAGAAATATTTCACAATTATGAAACAGGAAGGAATTAATAAGTTCTTAAAAATAGGAATTGTTTTTCATAAAAAACAGGTGAAACTTGTAAGTGCAATATGTGAAGGGTAAAGGTATAGAGACTGGGCTGTTTTAGTGTGACAGCCCGGTCTCTTGATTTTTAAAAAGCCTCTATCCGATTGCCACAGATTTTTTCAGAATGGTAATAATGCCATCCCTTGTAATTTCGAATGGATAGGTGGAAAGTTTGGAAGGGTTTGCCATCATATTATCGGCGTAAAGTTCCAGTTCTTCGGCTGTAATCTGACACTTACCAAGAAGTCCGTTCAGGAAAGTACGGGAGGCCTCCAGTGAATCAAATCCAAGGAGAGAGAGTACTTTTTCCACATCTTCCGGTCTGGTTTTTGCGTAATCTTCCATATAAGCTGCCAGGAAATATCCGCAGGCTTTCCCGTGGGGAACCCCATGATTATAAGTAATCTCATAGCTCAGTGCATGAGGAAGAGAAGTTCCTGTCTGAGCGATGGCCATGCCGGCAACGGTGGAGGTAAGCATCAGAGTTTCGTAAGTTGTTTCGTCTGGCTGAGTCTCTCCTTTTAGATAAGGAATCAATGTTTTCCACATGGATAAACCGTATTCAGAAAACATATGATTGTAAATGTTTGATTTGATGTGAAGTCGACTCTCCACGAGGTGTGCAAGGGCATCTACAGCGGTATTAACCAGAAGATTGTGGCTGGCATGAGAGAGATATCGGCCGTCCACCAGGGCAAGATCCGGATACAGATTGTAGCTGATGCTCTTTTTTGTTTTAAAAGCATGGCGGGTCAGGACGGCATTCGGAGTTACCTCGGAACCGGTACCGCAGGTAGTCGGAATCGCGGCAATTGGCAGCGCTTTGAGAGGTTTTGAAACATAAAGACAATCAGAAGTTTCTTCCGGATTGGCGATGAGCAGGGCAATGGCCTTGGCTGCATCCAGCGGGGAACCGCCACCAATTCCAATGACAAAATCGGCCTGAAATTCCTTTCCGATTTCGGCAGCTTTTGCAACGGTTTCTACCGACGGATTTTCCTCAATGTCAGAGAAAATCTGACAGGCAACAGAAGCTTCCTTTAAAACAGAAAGCACATCATCCAGAGAACCGTTGATTTTGGCGGAATGGCGTCCGGTGACGATGAAGGCCCTGGTTCCCAGAGCAAGCAATTCCTTTTTGTGGTTTTCCACACAATTCTTTTCTATAAATACATTTGTTGGAGCAAAAAAGTGCATAGTTTAAAATTCCTTTCTTTATTATATGAATAGAGTCAGATTCAGTGAACAACACAGGATTCAGATTGTAGTGAAGTTCACTGGACCTGCTCCCGTATTTAGGTCTTGTCTGATTATAGCACAGTTTTTCTCTGTGAGAAATCTACTTTTTTATCTCAGTAGGAGTCAAAATCTCCTACTGAGATAAACGCTCCGCTAGGATGCGCACGGATTCGAAGAGGAAATTGTCTGCTATGCAAACCGAATCCGGCGCAAAGTCTCACATGCGTTCGACTTTAATTTAAACATTCAATGTTTTTCTGATTTTCAACTTGAAGTATTGATGATTTATGTTATGATAAAATAGATGCAGTATCGAAAATCAATGTGAGTATTTCGACAGTGCATTTTGTAGTATGACGATAATAGTATGTATTCAGATATCTATATAGAAAATAGAGGAAAAAAGATGAATAAAAAAAAGAATAAAATATTAGCCCCATCCATCCTGTCTGCAGATTTTGCCAATTTGGGCAGGGATGTGATTACAGCCGTGAATGCGGGGGCACAATATGTCCATATCGATGTGATGGATGGGATGTACGTTCCACAGATTTCTTTTGGAAATCCGGTGATCAAAGCCCTTCGTCCGCTGACCGATGCGATTTTTGATGTGCATATGATGGTGGAAGAACCAGGACGGTATGTGGAAGAATTTGCTGCGCTTGGAGCGGATATCATCACGGTTCATGCGGAAGCCTGCACTCATCTTGACCGGGTGATTCAGCAGATTAAAGCCTGCGGCAAGAAGGCAGCGGTGGCACTGAATCCTGCCACATCACTCCATGTTCTGGATCATATTTTAGATCAGCTCGATATGGTGTTGATCATGACGGTCAATCCGGGTTTTGGGGGACAGAAATATATCCCATATTGTGATGAGAAGATTCGAAAACTCCGGAAGATGATTGATGAGAGAAACCTGCCGGTAACTATTCAGGTGGACGGCGGTGTCAATGCCTCCAATGTAGAACGATTAGCCGAATGCGGCGTGGATATTTTTGTCTGCGGTTCGGCTGTTTTCGGAGGTAATATAGAAGAAAATGTAAAGGAAATCATGAGTAAGTTCTAAGCTTTTCCATGATTTCAGAAGAAAGAGAGGTAACATAACATGAGTGAATGTACACATGATTGCAATTCCTGTGGAGAGAGTTGCGCAGAAAGAAAGACAAGTCCGGAAGATTTCCGTGTGAAATTAAGTGCGGGAAGTTCCGTAAAGAAAGTAATTGGTGTAGTATCCGGTAAGGGTGGTGTCGGCAAATCCATGGTGACATCTCTTCTTGCCTGCGCGTCCATGCGTGAGGGGTATAAGACAGCGATCCTTGATGGAGATATTACCGGTCCTTCCATTCCGAAGGCTTTTGGTATCAAGGAGAATCTGGTAGGTAATGCTGACGGTCTGATTGTTCCGGCAACTACCACTATGGGAATTGATATGGTGTCCGTAAACCTGATGCTTGCCAATGAGACAGACCCTGTTATCTGGAGAGGTCCAGTCCTTGGCGGTGTGATCAAACAGTTTTGGGGAGAGACTCTGTGGCATGGTATTGATTGTATGTTTATCGATATGCCTCCTGGAACAGGCGATGTTACGCTGACGATTTTCCAGTCCATTCCACTGGATGGTATTGTAATTGTGGCATCTCCACAGGAACTGGTTGGTATGATCGTGGAAAAGGCAGTAAATATGGCAAGAATGATGCAGATTCCGATTCTTGGTCTGGTGGAGAACATGAGTTATGTGGAGTGTCCGGACTGCGGTAAGAAGATCTATGTCTTTGGCGAAAGTCATATCGACGAGATCGCAGCACAGTATAATGTGCCGGTTCTTGCAAGAATTCCGATGGATGCCAAACTTGCGGCTGCCTGTGATGCAGGTAAGATTGAATTTGCAGAAAATGACTATATGAACGATGCCATGGAAGTAATTACAAAATTATAGGCATTGTGGAGGTATAGATGAATAATAACAATCCAAATAAAGACCCCAATAAAAAGAAAAATATGAAATCCATGCTTATGACATTGCTCATCTGCCTGGGACTTACTCTTCTTTTTACTTCGGTGATGAATCGTTATAAAAATGGGGAACAAAAAGAAATCAGTTACAGCGAGTTTATCGAGATGCTGGATAAAGGTGAGGTTGATAATGTGACCATCACCGAGACCAAAATCTTAATTGAGCCGAAGGAGCAGGAGAATCCACTGGTGAAGACGGTATATTATACTATTATCACACCGGATTACAAGCTGGTTGATCGTCTTCTTGATGCCAAAGTCACCTTCAAAGAGAATGATAACAGCAGTTCTTCTCTTATTACCCAGATTCTGGTAGGATATATTTTGCCATTTGCTATCATTACAGCCATGTTCATATTTATGACAAGAGGTATGGGAAAAGGCGGCGGTATGCTGGGAGGTATTGGAAAGAGCAATGCTAAGGTATATGTGGAGAAGAAAACCGGCGTAACCTTTGCGGATGTGGCTGGACAGGATGAAGCCAAAGAAACGCTGACAGAGATGGTGGATTTCCTTCATAATCCGAGTAAATACATTAAGATTGGAGCAAAATTGCCGAAAGGAGCACTTTTGGTAGGCCCTCCGGGAACCGGTAAGACGCTGCTTGCCAAAGCTGTCGCAGGAGAGGCAAATGTACCGTTTTTCTCGTTAAGCGGCTCCGATTTTGTGGAAATGTTTGTCGGTGTCGGTGCATCCAGAGTGCGTGATCTGTTCAAGCAGGCACAGTCTATGGCACCATGTATCATTTTCATTGACGAGGTGGATGCCATCGGTAAGAGCCGTGACACGGCTTATGGCGGTGGTAATGATGAGAGAGAACAGACGTTAAATGCCCTTCTGGCAGAGATGGATGGATTCGATTCCTCCAAAGGTCTGATTATTCTGGCAGCGACCAACCGTCCGGAAGTGCTTGATAAAGCCTTGCTTCGTCCGGGTCGATTTGACAGAAGAGTAATCGTGGAACGGCCGGATCTGAAAGGTCGTGTAGAAACGCTGAAGGTTCACTCCAAAAATGTTTTGATGGATGATTCCGTTGATTTTGACGAGATTGCATTGGCAACTTCCGGTGCTGTTGGATCAGATCTTGCCAATATGATAAATGAAGCTGCTCTGGGAGCCGTGAAGGCAGGAAGAGAAGTTGTGACTCAGAAAGATCTTCTTGAGGCAGTAGAAGTCGTTATTGCCGGAAAAGAAAAGAAAGACCGTATCCTTGGCGATGAAGAAAAGAGAATTGTCGCTTACCATGAAGTAGGACATGCGCTGACCATCGCTGTACAGAAGCATACGGAACCGGTACAGAAGATCACTATCGTTCCGAGAACCATGGGTGCTCTCGGTTACACGATGACCATGCCGGAAGAAGAGCGTTATCTGATGAGCAAAGATCAGATGTTAAATGAACTGGTTGGGCTTTTTGGCGGCCGTGCAGCAGAAGAAGTTGTATTTAATTCTGTGACAACGGGTGCTTCCAATGATATTGAGCGGGCAACTCAAATTGCGAGAGCAATGGTAACCCAGTATGGTATGTCCGAGACCTTTGGCCTTATGGGGCTGGAATCGGTGCAGAGCCGTTATCTGGATGGACGCCCGGTATTAAATTGTTCCGATGCTACAGAAGCGTTAATTGATGAGGAAGTGAAAAATATCCTGAAGGATGCTTATGAGAAAGCCAAATCAATTATTCGTGAGCATAGAGAAATCATGGATGAGATTGCCGCTTTCCTGATTGAAAAAGAAACGATTACCGGCAAAGAATTTATGGAAATTTTCTCAAGAGAGAGAAAAGACAATTCTGAAACATCTTCTGAAGAGACAGTGGAAACCGTCGAAATTCCTTCCGAAGAGACAGCAGAGACAATGGAATCCTCTTCTGAAGAGACAGCGGAATCAGTCGAAGTATCAGTTGATGGAACAGTAGAAACAGAAAATATGTAGAAAATACAGAGTGTCAGAGTATACTCTGAATGATGCCCCGCAACGATGGAGAACCCATGCGGGGCATTCGTGTATATCAACAGGAGAAAATTATGTTTGATATTCAGGAAGAATTAAAAAAATTGCCCTCCAAGCCCGGAGTTTATCTCATGCACAATGCTCAGGATGAGATTATTTATGTGGGAAAAGCAAGAATACTTAAAAACCGCGTCCGGCAGTATTTTCAGAGCAGCTATAAAAAGAGTGTAAAAATTGAACATATGGTTTCTCATATCGCATATTTTGAATATATCATCACGGACTCCGAATTGGAGGCGCTGGTTCTGGAATGTAATCTGATCAAAGAACATCGTCCCCATTATAATACGATGCTTAAGGATGATAAAAGTTATCCTTATATCAAGGTTACAGTGCAGGAAGATTTTCCGCGGATTTTGTTCTGCAGAAATGTGAAGAGGGATAAAGCAAAGTATTTTGGGCCTTATACCAGTGCCGGAGCGGTGAAAGAGACGATTGAATTAATGCATAAAGTCTATAAGATTCGAAATTGTAACCGGCTTTTGCCGAGAGATATCGGGAAAGAAAGACCCTGCCTTTATCATCAGATCAATCAATGTCAGGCTCCCTGCCAGGGATTTATATCAAAAGAAGAATATAGAGAAAATGTAGATCAGGCCCTTCGTTTTTTAAATGGGGATGATAAAAAAATTCTTCAGGATCTGGAAGATAAAATGAAGGCGGCGGCAGCCGAACTGGAATTTGAAGAGGCGGCAGAATACAGGGATCTCATGGAGAGCGTGAAAAGAATTGGCGAAAAGCAGAAAATCAATCACACTGATGGAGATGACCGTGATATCATTGCTCTTGCGAAAGCAGGCGATGAGGCTGTAGTTTCCATTTTCTTTATCCGAAACGGAAAGCTTCTGGGACGAGATCATTTCCATATGACTGGCATTGGTGACAGTGAGAAAAAAGAAATTTTGATGGACTTCATCAAGCAATTTTATGTGGGGACTCCTTTTATTCCTAAGGAGATATTGACGCAGGAGGAAATTCCGGATAAAGAGATTCTGGAGAAATGGCTTTCCGATAAAAGGGGAGGTAAAGTTATTTTCCAGACTCCGAAAAGGGGAAGCAAGCATCAGATGATGGAACTGGCTCATAAAAATGCCCAGAATGTGCTGATAAAAGACAGTGAAAAGTTAAAGAGGGAAGAAAAAAGAACTATTGGAGCCGTTCATGAACTGGAAGAACTGCTGGGAATCCGGGGGCTGAATCGCATGGAAGCCTTTGATATTTCCAACACCAACGGATATGAAAATGTGGCATCCATGGTCGTATTTGAGAAAGGAAAAGCCCGGAGGAGCGACTACCGCAAATTTAAAATACGCACGGTGGCAGGTCCCGATGATTATCGTTGTATGGAAGAAGCACTGGAACGGAGATTTTCCCATGGAATCCGAGAGAAGGCAGAGAGGGAAGAAAAAGGATTGGATGCAGAACTGGGCAGTTTTACCCGGTTTCCGGATATCCTTATGATGGATGGTGGAAAAGGCCAGGTAAACGTGGCTCTTGGTGTGTTGAAACGACTGAACCTTTCCATTCCGGTCTGCGGTATGGTGAAAGATGACTTTCACCGAACAAGAGGTCTTTACTATAATAATGAAATTATTCAGTTTCCGAAAAATTCAGAAGCCTTTCGCATGATTACCCGATTACAGGATGAGGCCCATCGCTTTGCCATAGAGTATCATAAAAGTCTGAGAAGCAAAGGGCAGGTTCACTCGGTACTGGATGATATCAAAGGGGTTGGGCCGGCTCGACGAAAAGCCCTGATGAAGCATTTTAAAGATATCGAAAAAATACGTCAGGCCACACTGGAGGAACTGGATCAGGTGGAAGGAATCACAAAAAATGTAGCAGAGACAATCTTTGCATTTTTTCATCAAGAGGATACTTCTAAAAAATAATATCCTATGGTACAATAAATCATAATGGCTGTTTTTCCACGCAGCATAAAAAGGAGATTGAGATGTACAAAGTTAAATTAACAGAAGTAATTAAGAAGATGGAATTAAAAAATCTGCTTCCGGATATTGACACCGACAAGATCAATATCAGTCAGTCTGCTGTAAACAGAATCGCTCTTCAGCTGGCAGGTTTTTTTGAACATTTTGATTCTGATCGTATTCAGGTGATCGGTAATGTAGAATATGCGTATCTGGAAAAACTGGATGATGAAGATATCATTCCAATCTATGATAAAATTTTTGACTATAAGATTCCATGTATTGTTTTTTGTCGGGGACTGGAACCTTGCGATAGGATTTTGAACGCCGCAGAGAAGAAAGGGGTACCGATTCTTGTAACCAATTCATCGACTTCTGATTTTATCGCAGAGACAGTTCGATGGCTCAGTGAACAGCTGGCACCACGCATTTCCATTCACGGTGTTTTGGTTGATGTCTATGGAGAAGGTGTGCTGATTATGGGTGAAAGTGGTATCGGTAAGAGTGAGGCTGCCCTTGAACTGATAAGAAGAGGACACCGTCTGGTATCCGATGACGTGGTTGAGATACGAAAAGTAAGCAAAGATACTTTGATCGGAACTTCGCCGGATATCACGAGACATTTTATTGAGCTTCGGGGTATCGGTATCGTCGATGTAAAGAGTCTTTTTGGCGTGGAGAGCGTTATGCTTAATCAGAGCATTGACATGGTGATTCGTCTGGAAGACTGGAATCGAGAAGCCAATTATGACCGACTTGGTCTGGATGAAGAATATATCGAATTTCTTGGCAACAAGGTGGTATGCTATTCCATACCAATTCGTCCGGGTCGAAATCTGGCGGTGATTGTAGAATCTGCAGCCATCAACTATCGTGCGAAGAAAATGGGATACAATGCTGCACAGGAATTATATAATCGTGTGACTGGTAATTTGAAAAAAGATACCAATTAATAGGGGGGAAATGTGATGAAGAAATATCTTCTCGGAGCGGATGTCGGAGGAACGACAGTAAAATTGGGACTATTTACCGTAGACGGAACACTTCTTGATAAATGGGAGATTCCGACAGATCATTCAGAAGACAGCGATATCCTTCGTGATGTGGCAGTATCCTGTGAAAAGATGATGGAGCAAAAAGGACTTTCCAAAGACGAATTTGCAGGAATTGGGCTGGGAGTACCGGGACCGGTGCATGGGGATGGTTCGGTGGATCTCTGTGTGAATCTCGGCTGGGGAGAAAAGGCTGTGAAAGCAGATATGGAAGAACTTCTTGGAATTCCTGCAGCTGTAGGCAATGATGCGAATGTGGCAGCTCTTGGAGAGATGTGGCAGGGCGGAGCCAAAGGACATGAGAACGTTGTGATGGTGACTTTGGGAACCGGAGTCGGCGGCGGAATCATTGTCGATGGCAAAATGATTGCCGGTGCCCATGGATATGGAGGAGAGATTGGACATATCATGATCAATACCCATGAGACAGAGAAATGTAATTGTGGGAAATGTGGATGTCTGGAGCAGTACTGTTCTGCTACGGGAATCGTCAGAATGGCAGGCAAAAAACTCATGGAAAAAAATTGCGATACTGTACTGCAAAATATTGGCGAGCTTACTGCAAAAGATATCTTTGATGCCGCAAAAGAAGGGGATTCTTTTGCAGTGGAGATAGTGCAGGATTTTGCCAGACGATTGGCAAGAGGACTCTCCTTCATCTCTTGTGTGGTGGATCCGGATGTGTTTGTCGTCGGTGGCGGCGTATCCAAGGCAGGTACGATTATTACAGATACGGTTCAGAAGTACTACAAAGAATGCGTTTTCGGTAATCAGAAGGAATCCTCTTTTGTGCTTGCCACACTGGGAAATGATGCCGGCATCTATGGATGTGCCAGATTAGTTCTGTCAGAATAGGACAAAAAATTGTAATTCCAGGTTTTTGTAGTGAAAAAAAGTGTGATAAAAAAATATACAGAACCTTAAATTTTTGGCAATTTATCTAAAGGGGAGCATAAAGCTCCCCCTTATTTTGTGTTTTTTAAACATTGTGATTCTATTCGTTTTAGAGTATGATATAAGATATATAACTACATATGGTATACAAAATAAAATATAGTTATAGTTCTCAGTTTTACTTTACCGTAAAAAAATATTTTGCAACTTTGTGATTGCAAGAAACATTACAAAAATATAGGAGATAGGATATGCTACAGGAACTTTGTTACGAATTAAAAAGCGTAATCACAGAAGGAAAAGTTTTAACGGAAGAACCGATGAGTCGCCACACCAGTTTTCAGATTGGCGGTCCGGCAGATCTTTTTGTCCAGCCTGCAACAGGAGAAGAAGTTCGCGAGGCAATCCGTCTGGCCAAAAAAGTACAGGTTCCTTTTTTTGTGGTGGGTAATGGAAGTAATTTACTGGTATCAGATGATGGCTTTCGAGGGATGATTTTACAGATAGGTCGTAATCTTCAGGAGATTACTGTTGAAGGTAATGAGATTCATGCCGAAGCAGGTGCCTTACTCAGCAGAGTGGCAAGAACGGCATTGGAGCATGGTCTAACCGGTATGGAGTTTGCAGCCGGGATTCCGGGTTCTCTGGGTGGTGCCGTTGCCATGAATGCCGGTGCTTATGGTGGGGAGATGAAAGATATTCTCACAGAAGTGGAAGTCCTGACACCGGAAGGAGAGAGAAAAGTTCTGACCCTGGATGAGTTGGAACTGGCTTATCGTCACAGTTGTATATTTGAAAAGAATTATATTGTTCTGAGTGCCCATCTTCATTTGGGAGAGGGAGACAAGGATGCGATCAGAAACAGAATGGATGAGCTGGCGAGAGCCAGAAGAGAGAAACAGCCTTTGGAATTTCCAAGTGCCGGAAGTACTTTTAAGCGGCCGGAAGGATATTTTGCAGGCAAGCTGATTCAGGATGCAGGATTAAAAGGATACACGGTCGGAGGAGCTCAAGTTTCCGAAAAGCACAGTGGTTTTGTAGTGAATTGTGGTGGTGCTACGGCGGAAGAGGTTCTGTTTTTGATCAGACAGGTACAAAAGAAAGTAAAGGATCAGTTTGGTGTGACCATGGAACCGGAGGTTCGCATGGTAGGATTTACAGATCCTTTCTGATAATAAAGAGGTGAAAATGTGAGGTTTGTCATTGTTTCCGGAATGTCCGGAGCAGGAAAAAGTACCGCTCTCAATATGCTTGAGGATATGGGATTTTTTTGTGTGGACAATCTGCCGGTAGCGTTGCTGCCAAGTTTTGGTCAGATTGCATTTGACCGTAAAGTGGATGTCAATCAGGTGGCTGTCACCGTGGACATTCGTAATGGAGATCAGCTTCAGGGACTTACCAATCAGCTGGAAGTGCTGTTTGAACTGGGAATGAAATATGAGATATTATTTCTTGATGCGGATGAGAAAACGCTTGTGAAGCGTTATAAGGAGACGAGGAGAACCCATCCTCTTGCCAGAGAAGACCGCATCGAGACGGGGATTCAGCGAGAGAGGAAGATGGTATCCTTTATCCGGGAAAAAGCCGATTATATTATTGATACGACGTCCCTGCTGACAAGAGAGCTGAAACAGGAATTAGAGAAAATCTATATCAATGACGAACATTACAGTAATTTTATCATTACCATTTTGTCATTTGGATTTAAATATGGAATACCACCGGACACCGACCTGGTTTTTGATGTGAGATTTTTGCCGAATCCTTATTATGATCCGGATCTTCGGCCAATGACCGGCAACGATTCCGCCATTCAGCAATATGTGATGGCTTCCGGTGACGGACAGATTTTTCTTGATAAGCTTGAGGATATGCTGGAATTTCTGATTCCCCATTATATTGATGAAGGAAAATATCATCTCGTGGTAGGAATTGGCTGTACAGGCGGCAAACATCGTTCTGTCACCATCGCCAATGGAATATACAAAAGGCTTGGAAATCTGCCTTACAGTGTCCGGATTGAACATCGGGATATTGAAAATGATTCCACATATAAAGGAAAATAACAGGAGGCAGATTAAGGAATGTCATTTTCTTCAGAAGTGAAAGAAGAATTAACCCATCTGTCCGGTCACGAAATGCATTGCTGTGTGGCAGAACTGGCAGCGATTATTTATTTTTCCGGTAAGATCTGCTGTTCGTCGGAAGGAGAGCGGTCGATTCAGCTTCACACGGAAAATGCAGCGGTTGCCAGAAGGTTTTATACTCTGCTGAAACATATTTTTCACTTTCAGCCGGAGGTCACCACATCACAACATGATTTCCTCAAAAAAAATCGCATCTATATGATACAGATTGAAGACTCAAGAGAAACGCTGCAGATTCTGAAAACAGTCGGTCTGGTAAATAACCTGGGACAGATGGAAGATGATTATTTTATCGACAATCCGGTTTTGCAGAAAACCTGTTGCAGAAGAGCATTTTTGAGAGGAGCATTTCTTTCCGTCGGTTCCATTACGGATCCGGAAAGAAACTATCATTTTGAGTTTGCCTGTCTCAGTGACGGGAGAGCACAGCAATTAAAAGAATTAATCAGCTATTTTGGTCTGGAAGCCAAAATTGTACTCCGGAAGAAATATCATGTGGTATATCTGAAAGAAGGTGCCATGATTTCAGATATTTTGAATATAATGGAAGCACACGTATCCATGATGAAGTTTGAGAATGTCCGTATCGTAAAAGATGTCCGGAATTCTGTGAACAGGAGGGTGAATTGCGAGGCTGCCAATATCAATAAAACCGTTTCTGCAGCCAGAAAACAGATTGAAGATATTGAATATATCAGGAATACGATTGGATTGGAGAAGCTGCCGGATAATCTACGGGAAGCTGCCTGTGCAAGGCTGGAGGAACCGGATGCCACTTTAAAGGAACTGGGTGAGATGCTCGATCCGCCGGTAGGAAAGTCTGGAATTAACCACAGACTGAGAAAATTAAGTCAGATGGCACAGGATATCAGAGAGAATGGACGTATCTGATTCTATCAGATACTAACATATATTTTAGAGCTCATTGAGCGATAATGGAAACAAGGGATTATAGTTAACATTTTAATTGGCAAACAAGGAGGAAGACATGATTACAAAAAAAATGGAAATAAAGATTCCATCAGGGCTTGATCCAAGTACGATCGCACTGTTTATTCAGACTGCCAGTCAGTACGAAAGCAGGGTATATGTTGAGGTTGAGAACAAAAGAGTCAATGCCAAAAGCATTATGGGGATGATGACTTTAGGCTTGCCGGCAGGAGAAGAAATTACTGTGATTGCAGATGGCGCAGATGAAGAAAAAGCCATAGAACATATCAATAAATATCTGAGTAATGAAAAATAAATAAAATTAAATGTGATCAGGCAACGGCTCAAAATCATTGATTTTGAGCCGTTGCCTGATTTTAGTTGATTCAGTTTTCCTTTAATCCATAATAATTATAAATCAAATCTTCATCAAAGGACGTCAGAGTCCACTGTCCGTCCACAATTCCGTAGACGATGGTTCCCGTATAGTCTGTTTTGGGAGCCGCCTCTCTGGCTTCTTCATACCATTCATATAATAATTCAGAAAGATCTTGTTCTTCGTCTCCGGAAGAAAACATATAAGAGAATATTTTCTTCATATTGTCCCATAAAGAATCTTCTTCTTGCGTCTCGGTGAATCGCCTGGAAATTGTTTCCGGAATTTTTGTAAAATCAATATTTTCCGTGTGAACGGTAACCGTGCAGGAGTGATAGTCTGCCGTGATATTGGTGATTTCATAAGAGGCGGAACGAATGATCTCACTGCAAAGGATTTCTCCGTCGATTTCAATATCACCGGCTTCCAGAATGCGTGTCCACACATTTTCGTCTAACAGTTGCTGAAACTGATCTTCAATATAATCAGAAACATAAGGATCCTCTTTTAAAAAATCCGGAAGATACGCCGGGTCCACAGAGGAGAAATCCATCTCATGAGCCATGGTAAAAATCTCATTAGTGGTCTGCTGGCAGTTCTTTTTGATCAGGCTAATGTAATATTGATATCCAATAATTCCTCCTGCGATGAGAATGAACATGAGAAGGAGAAGCACAAACGGCCATTTCTTTCGGGCTTTGTTCTGATGTCTGTAACGGGAAGAAACCAGTTTGTAATCGGCGTTACCTAAAGGTGTGCCACAGTGTTTACAGATGGTTTCATTTTCGATGTATGGTCTCTGGCAATTCGGACATGTCATGGGCATTCCTCCTTAAATAACCGGAAGCAGATCCGGTATGATAATTACGGAATCGGATCGGTTCCAGTGAAATTCTGATTCCGTTGACATCAGTATAGATACTATTCCGAAAGGTGTCAAGATTCGGGTTTTTTTGGTTTTTCCTCAACGTTGCTTTCCTATGCTGGGATTTGTCATCAACCAGAGTATCTTCCTACAGAGATGAATTGTCTGGACAAACAAAAAAAGAATCGTTATCATAGAAGAAATATAATACCAAAAAAGAGGAAAAGAGAATGGAAAAAAGAAAAAAGCGGCTTACTTTACTGGGAATAGCAGCTCTGTTGCTATTGATTGTCGGGTGTGTCGGGCTCTTGATTTTCAGTCGAAATCGAAATAAAGAAGGGGAGCCACAAAAAAGAATCGGTGCATTGTATATGACAATGAATAACCCTTATTTTGAGGTGATCAATGAACAGGTAAAAGCGGTGGTGAAAAATAATGGCGACGTGATGATAACCCGGGATTCTGCCATGGATGCTGAGATGCAGGATCGACAGATTGAAGAGCTGATTGAAGAAGGGGTAGATGCTCTTTTAATCAATGCAGTAGATTGGAAAAATATTGGTGACAGCCTTGACAAAGCGAAGAAAGCGGGTGTTCCGATCATAGCGGTTGATACAGAAGTTTATGATGATGATCTGGTGGATGGAACAGTGATATCGGATAACTATCATGCAGGTGAACTCTGTGCGCAGAACCTGATGATGAAACGACAATCTGGTAAAATACTATTTCTGGTCCAGAATACGAACAAATCAGCTGTGGACCGGATCCAGGGATTTAAAGATACTTTGGCAGAGTCCGGATGGGAGTATGAAAATGTCGGTGAGCTGGAATGTCTTGGTCAGTTGGAAGTAGCTCAGCCATTGGTGGAAGAAGTGCTTCAAAGCAGGCAGGATATCGATGTGGTGATGGCATTAAATGATCCCAGCGCTCTGGGAGCCATGGCAGCTCTCGATGCAGTGGGAATGTTGTCGGATGTACTGGTATACGGTGTGGATGGCACCCCGGAGGCAAAAACCATGATCTCCGAGCAGAAGATGACTGCAACCGCAGCCCAGTCTCCAATGAAAACCGGGGCTACAGTTGCTAGTATGCTTTATGATCTTCTTGATAAAAAGAAAATTGACAAAAAAACGGTTTTGCCGGTCACCCTCATCACCGAAGACAATATAGAGCAGTTTAGTTTGAACGGATGGGAGTAAGAAGCTGTTATGAAAAAAGAAAAAAATATAACATCAGAATATTATCTGAAACTGTGTTTTTGGATGATGGGTGTCTTGAATTTTATGATTGTGATCTTCCTGACATTAACGATTGTTTTGACACAGTTCCGCATTGCCAGGTCGCAGAATGCCAGTGACTTTCTGGCGAAACTTATGGTGATTCCTGAAAAACCGGGAATGCGAATCATGATTGTGATGGGATGTTATTTACTAATCTGCCTTTCCATTTACATAAAAGGAAAGTTATCCGAGGATTTTTCGGGAGAACAGAAAAACGAATGGCTGCTTTTTTTGAATGTTTTTGAGATCATACTGGTCATATTACTCATGAGCACAATTGATATGGCTTATAATGGAATTATCTTTTTTGTGGTGGCAGAAATGATTACTCATGTGGAGAAATACTGGAGTCGGCTGGCGGTTTTATTTGCCACATTTCTCTGCTATCTGGTCTGCAGCTATGACCTTGTCACCCTGCTGTTTCCCATGAATTCTTTTGAAATCTGGGTTTCTTTTTACAGTTATAATACAGAGCGATATTTTCTGGGAATGCGAACTGCCTGCAATGTGGCAAGTCTTGTTCTATTTCTGATCTATATTGTAATTTTGCTGGTGGAAGACCGAAAAGAAAATGAGAGGATCAAGAGTCTGAACGATCAGCTTCAGAAAGTAAATCAGCAACTTCATGAATATGCAGAAGAAAAAGAACTGATGGGAGAGACCAGAGAACGAAATCGTCTTGCCAGAGAGATTCACGATACCTTAGGTCATATCCTGACCGGAATTTCTGTAGGAATTGATGCGGTTATGGTATTGATGGATGCCTCCCCGGAAGCGGCGAAACAGCAGCTGGAAACCATTGGTGGAATTGCCAGAAGGGGATTGAATGATGTGCGTCGTTCTGTTCGCAAGTTAAAGCCGGATGCTTTGGAACGAATGTCTCTGGAAAATGCCATTCACCAGATGATCGAGGAAATGTCCAAAGGAACCAACACAAAAATATACTTTGTTTCTTACATAGATAAACTTAGATTTGAAGCGGACGAAGAAGAAACGCTTTACCGTATCATTCAGGAAAGTACTACCAATGCCATTCGACACGGAAAAGCAACGGAAATCTGGATTCGCATCAGCGAGAAAAATGAAGAGCTTATTGTTATGATCAGTGACAATGGGGTGGGGTGCAGTGAAATTACCGAAGGTTTTGGCCTGAAGCATATGAGAGAGCGAGTAGAGCTTCTTAACGGAACTTTGTTCTGTGAGAGTATGTGCGGATTTACTGTGATCGTGAAAATACCAATTCGAAACAGTGAGAGAAAAGGAGGAGAGGAAGATGATTAAAGTATTGATAGCAGATGATCAGGAACTGATCAGAGAAAGTCTGGGAATTGTTCTGGGGGCCAACTCTGATATGGAAGTGATCGGGATGGCGTCTGACGGACAGGAAGTAATTTCCATGATCAAAAAACAAAAACCGGATGTCATTTTAATGGATATCCGTATGCCCGGAATGGATGGTGTGGAGTGTACCCGTATTGTGAAAGAAAAATATCCGGACATTTATATTATTATTTTAACAACCTTTGATGATGATGAATATGTTTTTGGAGCACTGAAATATGGTGCCAGTGGCTATTTGCTGAAAGGGATTTCCATGAAAGACCTGGCTTCCTCTATCCGTACCGTGATCAGCGGAAGAGCAATGATCAATCCGGAAATCACAGATAAAGTGGTAAAACTGTTCAATAAGATGGCAAAAAGTAATTATTCCATTCAGGTAGAAGAAAAGCAGACAGAAGATCTGACGAAAACGGAATGGAAGGTAATTCAGAAAATAGGCTGCGGTTTATCGAATAAAGAAATTTCCTCCGATCTGGCACTGTCGGAAGGAACGGTGCGGAATTATTTAAGTTCCATTTTATCAAAGCTTGATCTGAGAGACCGGACGCAGCTGGCCATCTGGGCGGTACAGACGGGAACAGTCAACAGAATCTTTGATTAGGAGTTATCCGTGATGAAAAAAGAATTGAAAATGAAAGTGCTTTTCTTTGGAATCCTTTTTGCGGTTCTTGTGGGAATTCTGCTGTTTTATTACAGGCCGGGTAATTCCGTTTTAAAAGTAGGGATTTTTTACGGAAGTAACTGGGAGGTACCGGGAACCGTTCATTATGATATTTTTGATCAGGCGATAGAAAAGTATAAGAAGGAATACGGAAATATTGAAATTGAATACGAAGAGGGAATTCCTTCTAAGGATTATTCGGAGTGGCTTGCCGGTAAAATTCTAGAAGGAGATGAGCCGGATGTCTATCTGGTGATGGATGAAGATTTTTATTCTCTGGTATCTGTGGGAGCTTTGAAAAATCTTGATCTGCTTTTGTCGGACGATTCGGAAGCGGATTGTAACCTTTTTTATCAATCAGCTTGTCAGGCAGGAGAATATCAGGGGAAACAGTATGCTCTTCCTATGGAATGTAATCCGACACTGATGTTTGTCAATAAGACATTGTTGAAAAAAGAGGGAATTGAAGTACCAGATCATGATTGGACCTGGGATGATTTTTATGAAATTTGCAAAGAGGTTACAAAAGACAGTGATGGAGACGGACGTATCGATCAATTTGGATATTGTGATTACACCTGGATTCAGGCAGTCTATTCTAACGGAATCCGCCCTTTCAATGAAGATGGAACAGAATCTTATTTTACCGATGAGCGCTTTATCGAATCCATTCAGTTTGTGAAAAAATTGCAGCAGATTAATGATAATTACCTGGTGTCTTCGAATGATTTTGACCTTGGGAAGGTAGTGTTTCGCCCATTGAGTTTTTCTGATTATCGGACATATATGCCGTATCCATGGCGAATCAAAAAATACTCGGATTTTGAATGGAATTGTATCCCGATGCCATCAGGCCCGGAAGGAGATAACATTTCTTCCATGGATGTGCTGATGGCTGGGATCAGTGCCCGAACGACAAAAACCAGAGAAGCGTGGCAATTTCTTAAAATGTTGACCATGGACGAAGAAATTCAGAGCCTGGTTTACGCAGACACTTCAGGAGCTTCCGCTCTGAAAGCCGTCTCTACTTCTCAGAAAACGATGGAACTCCTGAATAAAGATACGCCGGGCGGACAAGATATTGATATGTCACTGCTTGATCAGACTATCGAACAGGCAGTGATACCGGAAAAATTCAAAACCTACCATGAGGTCTACGAAAAAGCAGATAATGATTTATCAGCACTGCTCATGTCCGAGGACGATATCAGCACATCCATGTTCAATCTCAAAAACGAAATAGATAAAATGATTCAACCATAAGTCGGGCGTTCAAAATGAAGCGCAGCTCTTAAATATAATAATAAAGTAAGCGATTCTACGCATAATACGGTATAAACTCTCTCTGCTATAGGGGAGGGCGGATTTATGATATTTGTCATATGGCATATGACAAATTTACAGGTAATTGAGTGACATTCGTTAGATGTTTTAGATAACAGACTTTGCTAATATATAGACACAACGAACGTGCCGATAGATCGGCAGTCGAATAGAGAGAGAAGGAGTGTTACAATGATGATCTATACAGTGACATTTAATCCGGCGTTGGATTACATTGTGTTTTTGGATGAGATGAAGCTGGGAGATATCAATCGGGCAACAAGGGAGTCCATTTTTTATGGTGGAAAGGGAATCAATGTTTCCACAATATTAAATACTCTTGGTTTAGAAACAACCGCCCTGGGTTTCGTGGCAGGATTTACTGGGAAGGCCATTGAAGAAGGTCTGGCATCCATGGGAATGCGTACAGAGTTCATTCATTTACCGGAAGGAAATTCTCGCATTAACGTCAAGGTAAAACACGGTGATGAGACAGAAATTAACGGTCAGGGGCCGGTTATTACCGAAGAAGCCATTGAGGAATTGTTTGCCAAGCTGGATGCTTTGACCGAAGAAGATATTCTGATTTTGGCAGGAAGTATTCCAAACACGTTACCGGAAGATATTTACGAGAAAATCCTTGCGAGACTGGAGAAAAAAGGAATCCGGATTGCAGTGGATGCGACAAAGGATTTGCTTTTAAATGTATTGAAATATCACCCGTTTTTGATTAAACCGAATAATCATGAACTTGGGGAAATGTTCCATACTGCGTGTAAAACCAAAGAAGATATCGAGTACTATGCAAAAGAACTTCAGAAAATGGGAGCAAGAAATGTTCTGATTTCCATGGCAGGCGACGGTGCAATCTTGATCACCGAGGAGGGTGAGACCATTCAGATGGGTACACCAAAGGGTAAAGTGATTAATTCTGTGGGAGCAGGTGATTCCATGGTTGCGGGATTTGTGGCAGGTTACCTGAAAAATAACAGCTATGAAGAAGCCTTAAAAACCGGAACAGCAGCCGGTAGTGCCACTGCATTTTCTGAAGGATTGGCATCCATCGAAATGATTCAGGCAATGATGGAACAGATTGAAAAATAGAGAAGAGAAGGAGCAGATTATGAGAATTGTTGATTTACTGAAAAAAGAAGCGATTATTCTTAATGCAGATGTCAGCACAAAAGAAGAAATGCTGAATCTGCTGATTGACCTTCATAAGAAAGCCGGAAATATTTCTGATACAGAGACTTTCAAAGAAGGAATCATGAAAAGAGAATCAGAAGGGCCGACCGCAATTGCCGATGGAATTTGTATTCCACATTCTAAGAATGAAGCGGTAAAAACTCCTGGTATTGCAGCAATCACAGTACCGGCTGGTGTGGATTGTGATGCTTTGGACGGACAAAATTCCGACCTGTTTTTCATGATTGCTGCACCGGCAACAGGTGCAGATGTTCATCTGGAGGCATTATCCAGATTATCCACCATCCTGATGGATGCAGAATTCAGAAAAAAATTACTGACAGCAAAAGATATTGATGCTTTCTTAAATGCCATTGACGCAAAAGAAACAGAAAAATACGGTGCTGAAACAGAAACAACAGAAACGAAACCTGCGAAAACAGGTTACCGTGTTCTTGCTGTAACTGCTTGTCCGACAGGAATTGCTCATACCTATATGGCAGCAGAAGCACTGGAAGAAAAAGGAAAAGAACTGGGAATTCCGGTCAAAGCAGAAACCAATGGTTCCAGCGGTGCAAAAAATGTGCTGACAGACGAAGAAATCGCTGCCTGCGACGGTATCATCATTGCGGCAGATAAAAATGTAGAAATGGCACGTTTTGATGGAAAACCATTATTAAAAGTAAAGGTTTCTGATGGTATCCATAAATCGCAGCAGTTAATTGAGAAAATAGTCAATGGAGAAGCTCCGGTTTATCATCATAAAGGAGCAACAGGCGCATCTTCTGAAGAGGAAGGAGAAGGCCTTGGACACCAGATTTACAAACATCTGATGAATGGTGTATCCCATATGCTGCCATTCGTAATCGGTGGCGGTATCCTCATTGCTATTGCGTTTTTATTAGATGATTACAGTATTGACCCGAGCAACTTTGGTATGAACACACCTCTTGCAGCTTTCTTCAAAACTGCCGGTGGTGTCGCATTTAACTTCATGCTTCCAATCCTTGCGGGATACATTGCCATGAGTATTGCCGACCGTCCAGGTCTGATGGTTGGTTTCGTAGGCGGATATGTGGCAAGTTGCGGAACAACATTTGCATCCTGTTTTGACTCCAGTATCTCACCGATTTCCGGTGGATTTATCGGAGCTTTATTCGCAGGTTTCATCGCAGGTTACCTGGTACTGTTCTTAAAGAAACTTACTGAAAAATTACCTGCAGCTATGGATGGTTTAAGACCAATGCTTATTTATCCGGTGGTCGGTCTGCTGGGAATCAGCGTGATCATGTTTGCCATCAACCCATTTTTCTCCTGGTTAAACCAGTTATTATATAATGCCCTGGAATCCCTGGGTGGAGCAAACTCCATCATCCTGGGTATCATCGTAGCCGGAATGATGTCCATCGACATGGGTGGCCCATTTAACAAAGCAGCTTATGTATTTGGTACTGCAGCTCTTGGTTCTCAGACAGAAAGCGGATATATGATTATGGCAGCCGTTATGGTTGGCGGCATGGTACCTCCGATTGCCATTGCAATCTCCTCCTGGCTCTTTAAAAATAAATTTACAGATAACGACCGTAAAGCAGCACCGGTAAATGCTATCATGGGACTTTGCTTCATCTCCGAAGCAGCTATCCCTTACGCAGCGGGAGATCCTCTTCATGTTATCCCATCCTGTGTTGCCGGTTCTTCAGTAGCCGGAGCGTTATCCATGGCCTTCCAGTGTACTTTAATGGCACCTCACGGTGGAGTATTCGTATTCCCTGTTGTAGGAAATCCATTCATGTATATTATCTCCTTACTGGTTGGATCCGTTGTAGGCGCCGTATTGCTGGGTATTCTCAGAAAACCGGCTGCAAAATAAAGTTTGCCGACTACATGAATTATGTATCTCCTCCTTTTAATACATAATTTTGTGTTTGTCATAAATTGTTGGAATCCCCTATTTCGACATATAAATGCACATTTAAGCAAAGGCTTCGTTCTGATGACAGAGCGGAGTCTTTTGTTTTTTGATGACAGATGCCGATTAAAGCGAGAATGGCATTGCCTGTGCTCACAGTTGGCAAAGAAAACTGCCATAACCGCTCTGTCGGCGTCTGTTCCAACAACAAATGCTTGCGAAAACAGTGAAATTATAATATATTAGAAAATTGAGTGAAATGAATGAAATACATGAATTTATGATAATGATAGGAGAAATATCATGAGCAGAATAGAAGAAATAAAGAAGCGACGGACCTTTGCAATCATATCCCATCCCGATGCCGGAAAAACTACCTTGACAGAGAAATTTCTGTTATATGGAGGGGCCATTAATCAAGCCGGTTCCGTGAAAGGAAAAGCAACGGCAAAACATGCCGTATCCGACTGGATGGATATTGAGAAAGAGAGAGGTATCTCTGTCACATCCTCCGTTCTTCAATTTGAGTACGGCGGCTGTTGCATCAACATTCTGGATACCCCGGGACATCAGGACTTCTCAGAAGACACGTATCGTACCCTTATGGCGGCTGACTCCGCAGTGATGGTAATCGACGCATCCAAGGGTGTGGAAGCACAGACAAGAAAGCTCTTTAAGGTCTGTGCCATGCGTCATATTCCGGTCTTTACCTTTATTAATAAAATGGACCGAGAAGCGAGAGACATTTTTGATCTTCTGGATGAAATCGAAAAAGAACTGGGAATTCCAACCTGTCCGGTCAATTGGCCAATCGGTTCCGGAAAACAGTTTGCCGGTGTTTATGACAGAGAGACACAGAAAATTGATCTTTTTGAGGATACTATGAAGGGAACCCGTATGGGAACCATGAAAGAAATCGCTCTGGATGATTCGGAAATCAGCCAGTATGTGACAGAGGAGGCTCTGGAAACGCTGACAGAAGAAATCGAATTGTTAGATGGTGCCAGTGCAGAATTTGATCAGGAACAGGTGGATGCCGGAGAACTTTCTCCTGTATTTTTTGGTTCCGCTCTCATGAACTTTGGTGTGGAAAATTTCCTGAATTATTTCATGAAAATGACATCTTCCCCACTGCCCCGGACTTCAGATCAAGGCATCATTGACCCGGTGGAGGAAAAAGAATTTTCTGCATTTGTTTTCAAGATTCAGGCCAATATGAACAAAGCTCACAGAGACCGGATTGCATTCATGCGAATTTGTTCCGGAGAATTTGAGGCGGGAATGGATGCCTTCCATGTGCAGGGGGGAAAGAAAGTTCGTCTTTCCCAGCCACAGCAGATGATGGCCAGCGAAAGAAAAATGATTGAGAAAGCTTATGCCGGAGATATCATCGGAATCTTTGATCCGGGTATCTTTTCCATTGGTGATACAATTACAACTTCACCGAAAAAATATACCTATGAGGGAATTCCAACCTTTGCACCGGAGCATTTTGCAAGAGTGCGCCAGGTGAACACCATGAAAAGAAAGCAATTTATAAAAGGAATCAACGAGATTGCGCAGGAAGGTGCCATTCAGATCTTCCAGGAATTTAACACCGGAATGGAAGAAATCATCGTGGGTGTTGTAGGTACCCTGCAGTTTGATGTGTTGAATTATCGGCTGAAAAATGAATATAATGTAGATATTCGTTTGGAAGGGCTGCCATATGAATATATCCGCTGGATTGAAAATACAGATATTGATCTGGATAGATTACAGGGTACTTCGGATATGAAGAAGATTAAAGATCTGAAGGGAAGACCATTGTTACTTTTCATTAACAGTTGGAGTATCGGTATGACTTTGGAAAGAAATGAAGGACTTATCCTTTCTGAGTTTGGAAAAGCCTGACGCTTTTTATTGACTTTCCACCGGCAAAAAATTATAATAAATATATAAATTTCGTTTTTTGCAAAAGTTTTTTCAAAGATGTTGATTCGAAGCGGTGGTCTCAGTCGTCGGAAGATGCGGTGGATTACCTTCTGGAAAAACTGTTTCCGGCTTCTGAACCGGGTAATCTTGAGCATCAGGCCATTGCCAGAAGATTATTTGGTGTAAAGACCTGCTATATTGAGTCATTCTTCGATGCAGTGGAAAAAGATTATATCAGTCTTGACAATTATCTGCAAAAGGCACTGGAACTTCATGTGGACAATCTTGTAAGATTGAGAACATTATATTTGAAATAATCAGATAGGAGAAAAACCAGGATTTGCATAATTCCTGGTTTTTTCTGTAATAGAAAATATTTTACTTTTCTGACAAATGGAAAGAAATTTGACTGAACACTGACCGGGAGGTGAAAATATGAGGTTTGAAATTGGTGAGATCATGAAACAGAATCTGGTTATGGATTTGGTTTATGGGAATTCGTCGTGTCCGAAAAAACTTCTGGGCAGACATTATGTTCGGGGAGGTCAGGTGATTGCAGCCTATCATCCGGATGCGGTCAGCATGAGAGTGATTACAGATGACGGAGAGATTTATGAGATGGATTCCGTGGAACGACTGTCCGTTTTTGCATTATTCATACCTGGACAAAACTCCTTTTCTTATCAGATAGAGATGACATTTCAGGATGGAAATACTTTTACCAACTATAATCCTTATGATTTTCCATGTCAGATCACAAAACGGGAAGAGGAAGATTTTCAGAAAGGTTGCTGGTTGAATTCCTATAAAAAACTGGGATGTCACCCGATGGAGATCAACGGAGTGAAAGGATTGTATTTTGCTGTGTGGGCTCCATCCGCCAAAAGAGTGAGTGTGGTCGGTAATTTTAATTTCTGGAATGGACTTATTTATCCAATGAATCGTCTGGAAAAATCGGGTATTTATGAGATTTTTCTGCCAAATGCACAGCTGAATCAGTATTACAAATATGAGATAAAAACGACACAGGGATATATTTTGCAAAAGGCAGATCCTTATGGAATGTGTCAGGAACGTACGATTGAAAACGCATCCAAAACTTTCGATATGTCAGAATTCCATTGGGATGACAAGATTTGGATGAAAAACAGAAAGTATAAGAATGTAAAAGAAACTCCAATGGTTGTCTACAGCTTTTCAGAAAAAGAGATGGAAAAAAAGGAAAGTATTCTGGAAGAGGATTTTACGCACATCTTGTTTAATCGAAAGAGAGAGCAGTGGGGTATAAAAGAAGATTGGGAACAGTGGAACATGAAAGAGGCCAGAGAGCATCCAACGACATTTTTTACCCCCTCTTTTTGCTCTGGTTCACCGGATTTATTCCGCCAATACATCAATGAGACACATAAAAAAGGGATCGGCGTTATCATGGAGATTTCTCCGGGATATTTTTCCAGAGAGAGTGCCGGATTGGAACGTTTTGACGGAACCATGCTCTACGGAACCGCAGTAGAACGTATCAGGCCGAATGAAGAGAGTGCAATGTGCCGTTTCTTTTTTGAGCGGCCGGAAGTATCCAATTATCTGCTGTCCAATCTATTATTCTGGATTCGTGAATATCACATTGACGGTTTTGTTTTTGGAGGAATTACCGATATTATTTCAACAAATAAAAACACATCTAATAATTTGAATATAAAAGGGGCGGCAATCGGAAAAACAAATGAGACAATGGGAGAAACAGGAAGGGCATTTTTAACCCGGGCGGTGGAAACCATTCGGAAAGAAGACCCTGGAGTCATCGTTATTTCTGATGAATATGCAGAATTATCCTCGAAAGATAAAAATCTGTTTCTCGGCGAGGCGGATTTTGATTTCTACTGGAATTACAGTGTAAAGGAGAATCTGAATTCTTATCTGAGCGGAGATAAGCTTCAGAAAATGCAGGAACATTATAAGATTACACTGCCTCTCCAGAAGGCGGGACTCAGTCGTTCTTTGTTATTGCTTAATTATAAAAAGCAGGCAGTTTTTCGTCAAACTTCGATTGACAATCCTCTTTCAGATGGTTATGATATGTTATCAGAGGCAAAAATATCGTATGCATTTTTGATGGGTGTTCCTGGAAAAAAGGTTTTATCTGAGATATATGATAACAGTGAGATTCGTAACTATCTACACAGTTTGATTCGGATTTACAGAGAATATCCGGCGCTGTATGAGTATGAGAAAGATATGAAATCTTTTGAATGGGTCAATGGCATGGATGCGGTTTCTTCTGTGGTCAGTTTTATCAGAAAATCTTCGTCCAGCAGAAATCAACTTCTTTTTATATGTAATTTCAGTTCTGACAGCATTGCAGATTATCAGGTTGGTGTTCCGCATTTTGGAAAATATGTATTGCTCTCCAACAGCGATGCCACAGAGTTTGGCGGAGAGGGACGTTTTGTGGAACAGAGCCCGGCAGTGATGAGGGAACCATGTGATTTCAGACCGTATTCTATTGAGGTGTCATTGCCACCCAATGCTGCATTGATATTTGGATTTGGTTCCGCATTTGATGAAAGGAAAGGTGTGTGAAAAAATGAAAGATGATTGTATTTTTTGTAAAATCGCAACAGGAAAGATTCCGTCAGCTACAGTATATGAGGATAGCCATTTCAGAGTAATTCTGGATATCAATCCTGCTACAAAAGGACATTGTCTGATCATTCCTAAAGAGCATTTTGATAATGTTTATGATCTGGATGGTGAGACAGCCGGCAAGCTGTTTTCGCTTGCAACCTGTATTGCCCGTGCCATGAGAGATGCACTGGGCTGTGAGGGGATGAATATTGTACAGAACAATGGAGAGATTGCAGGACAGACGGTTCTTCATTTCCACCTTCATCTGATTCCAAGATATGAAGGAGATGGCCTGCAGCTTACATGGAAACCGAATGAAGTCGGGGAAGAAGAGCTGGAAGAGATTCGCAAGGCAATCCGCAAAGAAATTTAAAGATAATTAAGATATGATTCGCGATGTGAGATACATATAAAACACTTCGCATGCAAATCTGCTACATGATTTGCGATTGAAAGATAAGAAAGGAAAGAGCATGGGTAAGATTGATTTTAAACCAGGGAATATGTTATATCCGCTTCCGGCGGTACTTGTCACAGTGCGGGATAGAGAGGGAAGGGATAATATCATCACGATTGCCTGGGTGGGCACCGCCTGCACCAATCCACCCATGCTCTATATTTCTGTCCGGCCCGAACGATATTCCTATGAAGCGTTGAGGGAGACCGGAGAATTTGTGGTTAATCTGACGACGAAAGAGATGGTTAAAGCAGTCGATTTTTGCGGTGTGCGCTCGGGAAAAGATGTTGACAAATATGCGCAGACCGGGCTTCACAAAGGTGAGGCCTCAAAAGTTAATGTTTCCGTGATTGAGGAGAGTCCGGTAAACATAGAATGTAAGGTAAGAGAGATTTTGGAACTGGGTTCTCATCACATGTTCCTGGCAGATGTGGTTCATGTTACAGTAGATGAGAAATATATGGATGAGAAGGGGACTTTTCATCTCGAACGGTCGAATCCGATCGTATATTCCCACGGAACATATTTTGATATTGGAGATTCGTTGGGAACGTTTGGTTATTCTGTACGAAAGAAAAAGAAAAAAAGGAAATAAATGGATTTTACAAATTCCAAATTATGAATTTACAAATGCATGTATTCTTGTTATAATAAATTGATTATATTTTTGACTAAATGTGTCGAAAAGTACATATTTTGAAGATGCACGACTGGAATTCTCCGGTAGTATGTGGTAGTATATTTTTGACATGATTATTGAAACGTGAAAGCATAGGATATGTTGGTGACAGGCTGTTTCTCTTATAGAGAGGAAGGGTCTGATTTTATGAGTGGTTTGAATAGATAGTTTGGTGTAGATTGATGGGACAGCAGTGATTCATGGAACTTCAGTCGATAGAACATATCCGGATGCCTGGATGAAGATTGTTATTAAGAAGATTAGTTTAGATTTGATATAGAGGTGCGATATGGAACAATATGTAATTAAGGGCGGTAATCCTTTGGTTGGTGAAGTTGTAATCGGTGGAGCAAAGAACGCTGCACTGGGTATTCTTGCGGCAGCAATTATGACAGATGGACAGTGTCTGATCGATAATATGCCGAATGTAAGAGATACCAATGTTTTATTGCAGGCTATGGAAGGCATTGGTGCAACTATTATCCGCAAGGGGGATAATGAAGTTCTCATCAGTGGAAAGAATATTGATTCCAGCGGAGAGTTAATTGTAGATAATGAATTTATCCGAAAAATCAGAGCTTCCTATTATCTGATAGGAGCCCTTCTTGGCAAATATAAAAAAGCACAGGTTGTATTACCAGGCGGATGTGACATCGGAAGCAGACCAATTGACCAGCATATCAAGGGATTTCGTGCTTTGGGTGCGGATGTAAAGATTGAACATGGAATGATCATTGCTGAGGCAGCAGAGCTTAGAGGAAGTCATATTTACCTTGATGTGGTATCAGTCGGTGCGACCATCAATATCATGATGGCAGCGTCCCTTGCCGTTGGCAATACGATTATTGAGAATGCAGCAAAAGAACCACATATCGTGGATGTTGCCAATTTCTTAAACAGTATGGGGGCTAACATTAAAGGTGCCGGAACAGATGTGATTCGTATCAAAGGAGTGGAAAGATTCCATGATACAGAATATTCTATTATTCCGGATCAGATTGAGGCAGGAACATTTATGATGGCTGCCGCAGCAACTCATGGTGATATCCTTGTGAAGAATGTTATTCCAAAACATCTGGAAGCGATTTCAGCTAAGTTGAATGAAATCGGTGCTCAGGTGGAAGAGTCCGATGATGCGGTACGAGTTGTGGCAACTCGTCGTCTGAAACACACACAGATTAAGACTTTACCTTATCCGGGCTTTCCGACAGATATGCAGCCTCAGGTTGCCATTACACTGGGCTTATCCAAGGGAACCAGTATTATTACAGAAAGTATTTTTGAAAACCGTTTCCGCTACGTGGAAGAGATGCGCCGTATGGGTGCCAATATCAAAGTGGTGGATGGCAATACCGCAATTATTAATGGTGTAGAGAAATATACAGGAGCTACGGTGGTGACACCGGATCTTCGTGCCGGAGCTGCTCTGGTGATTGCCGGTCTGGCAGCGGAAGGTTATACCACTGTCAAAGAAATCGGTTATATCCAGAGAGGTTATGAACGTTTTGATGAGAAGCTTCGCGCTCTCGGTGGGATGATTGAGAAAGTAGATTCTGAAAAAGAAGCAAATAAATATATATACAAAACCAGTATGGTTAAATAAGGAGAAGAACAAAAATGGAAAGAGTATTATTTACATCAGAGTCTGTAACAGAAGGACATCCGGATAAGATGTGCGATCAGGTTTCTGATGCGATTTTAGATGCATTAATGGAAAAAGATCCGATGAGTCGCGTGGCATGTGAGACAGCTATGACAACCGGGCTGGTTCTCGTTATGGGAGAAATCACTACGAATGCTTATGTAGACATTCAGAAGATTGTCCGTGACACCGTTAAAGAAATTGGTTATACCAGAGGTAAATATGGTTTTGATGCAGATACCTGCGGTGTTGTGGTTGCCCTTGATGAGCAGTCTTCCGATATTGCCATGGGAGTAGATAAGGCTCTGGAAGCCAAAGAAAATAAAATGTCAGATGAAGAATTGGAAGCTATCGGTGCCGGTGATCAGGGTATGATGTTTGGTTATGCCAACAACGAGACGGAAGAATATATGCCTTATCCGATTGCGCTTGCTCATAAACTGGCTCTTCAGCTTACCAAAGTGAGAAAAGATGGAACACTTCCTTACCTGAGACCGGACGGAAAAACTCAGGTTACAGTAGAATATGATGAGAACGGCAAACCGGATCGTCTCGATGCAGTGGTTCTTTCCACTCAGCATGATCCGGAAGTGACACAGGAACAGATTCATGAAGACATTAAGAAATATGTATTTGCTCCGATTCTTCCGAAACATATGGTAGATGACGAGACGAAGTTCTTTATCAATCCAACCGGACGTTTCGTAATCGGTGGACCTCATGGTGACAGTGGTCTTACCGGACGTAAGATTATTGTAGATACTTACGGTGGATATGCCCGTCACGGCGGCGGTGCTTTCTCTGGAAAAGACTGTACGAAAGTAGACCGTTCCGCAGCATATGCAGCAAGATATGTGGCTAAGAATATCGTAGCAGCAGGTCTCGCTGATAAATGTGAGATTCAGTTATCCTATGCCATCGGTGTGGCTAAACCTACATCTATTATGGTAGATACATTTGGAACAGGAAAACTTTCCGAAGAAAAACTGGTAGAGATCATTCGTGAAAACTTTGATTTAAGACCAGCAGGGATCATCAAAATGCTTGATTTAAGACGCCCGATTTATAAACAGACAGCAGCTTACGGACATTTTGGACGTAACGATCTTGATCTCCCATGGGAAAAACTGGACAAGGTCGATGATCTGAAGAAATATCTGTAGAGTTTAAGACAGACCTTGATTAACAGACGCCGACAGAGAGGATATGGCAGTCTATTCCTATTCCTTTGTTCATGGGAGGTGGGGAGAGTAAAACTGCCATAACCGCATAGTCGGCGTCTGTTTTTTGTGCTTATGTGTTCATCCCAGTAGGGGCTACCCCTTCCTCAAATGTGTGAAACATTAGGGAGGGGACTGTTCGCTTCAGTAGGGGCGAAATCCTCTTTGAGATTCGCGATTTTAATATTTGCTGTTATAACAATATTTTATTGTTTACGAAACCGAAAAGGAATGTTATAGTGTAGTAGCAATAAAAAAAGGATGGTATTCGAGAAGAAACCATACCGTTTGCGGAACATATAAATAATGAGCTTATATCAGGCATGAATGAGACTCGGAGTGTCACTTTGCGAAAGTAAGGTGATGATATGCGAACAGGATTTATTGGCGCAGGGAAAGTAGGATGTTCTCTGGGCAAGTATTTTGCATTACATGGTCTGTGTGTTACAGGCTATTACGACGCTGATGAAAAATCAGCAAGAGAAGCAGCAGAATTTGCTGATACGAACTGGGAACAGGAACTCGATAGTTTGATCAGAAAAAGTGATGCTCTGTTTCTGACCGTACCCGACGGCCTGATTAACGATGTGTGGAATCAGATTCGGGATTTGCCGATCAAAGGTAAATTTATATGTCATTGCAGCGGTGCCTTGTCTGCAAAAGATGCCTTTCCGGGCATAAAGGACAAGGGAGCCTTCGGATATTCCATCCACCCACTCTTTGCAGTCAGTGATAAATTTCATTCTTACAAAGAGCTTTCACACGCATATTTTACAATTGAAGGAGATCAGGAACGCCTGGACGAGATTACCGGACTTTTTGAGTCTTTTGGGAATCAGGTGCGCCTTATCAATGCAAAAGATAAGGTAAAGTACCATTGTGCCGCGGCAATCTGCAGCAATCATGTTATTGCCCTTATTCAGGAAAGTCTTGATCTGTTGTCAGAATGCGGATTTGATGAAAAAAGTGCCCTTTCCGCTCTGGCACCGATTGTCTCAGGAAATGTATCTCATATCCTGGGAGAGGGAACTGTAAGCAGTCTTACAGGTCCCGTGGAACGATGTGATGTGAGAACCGTAAGAAAGCATTTGCAGTGTCTTGATGAAAAAGATCAGATGCTGTATCGGCTTATCTCCGAGAAACTGGTATCTATCGGAAAAAGAAAGAATCCGGAAAGAGATTACAGTGAACTGGAGCAGACATTATCTGTAGATATGTAAAGAGAAGATTCAGGAGGTAATATATAATGAAAAACACAGTCACTACATTTCGTCAAATGAAAGAGAACCATGAAAAGATTTCCATGCTGACAGCCTATGATTATTCCACTGCTAAATTGGAAGATGAAGCAGGAGTGAATTCTATTCTTGTAGGGGATTCTCTGGGAAATGTAGTATTGGGATACGATGATACGATCGCGGTAACGGTGGAAGATATGATTCACCATGGAAAAGCTGTGGCAAAAGGGGCAAAAAATGCACTGGTTGTTGTGGATATGCCGTTTATGTCTTATCAGACTTCTGTTTATGATGCTGTAGTCAATGCAGGACGAATTATGAAAGAAACTCATTGTGGCGCAGTAAAGCTGGAAGGTGGTAAAATTGTATGCCCACAGATTAAGGCAATTACCGATGCTTCCATTCCGGTTGTGGCACACCTGGGTCTTACTCCACAATCCATCAATGCTTTTGGCGGATATAAAGTACAGGGAAAAACAATCGAAGCAGCACAGAAACTGCTCGATGACGCAAAAGCAGTAGAGGAAGCAGGAGCATTTGCTGTTGTTCTGGAATGCGTTCCTGCCAAGCTAGCGAAAAAAGTATCTGAATCGATCTCCATTCCGACCATCGGTATTGGTGCAGGAAATGGATGTGACGGACAGGTTCTTGTCTATGCAGACATGCTTGCCATGTTCTCCGATTTCTGTCCGAAATTTGTGAGAAAATTTGCTAATGTAGGAGAAATCATGAGACAGGCATTTAAAGATTATGATGCTGCAGTAAAAGATTGTTCCTTCCCGGCAGAAGAACATACTTACAAAATCGATGATGAAGTGATCGAGAAATTATATTAATATAAATAGATGTGACTGTTCAGAGCCACCTTTGCAAACACAAAATGCTGTCAAAGGTGGCATATCTGATAAATAGATTTGTACAAAAAAATGCCCCTCCATGCGGGTATTCATCGCTTTTTTTGACAAATCTGTCGGAATCGGAACAGTTACAAATAGACAATCAAAAAATCTGTGATATGATAATGGAGGAAAAAATGAAAATTGCGTATACCGTTAAGGAAGTTAGAGAACAGGTAAAAGCCTGGAGAAAAGAGGGGCTCACAGTTGGTTTGGTACCAACCATGGGATATCTTCATGAAGGACATGCCAGCCTCATGAAAAAAGCAGTAGAACAAAACGACAAAGTTGTTGCCAGTGTATTTGTGAATCCAATGCAATTTGGACCGACAGAAGACCTGGAGTCTTATCCAAGAGATCTGGAAAAGGATTGCAAGCTCTGTGAATCCATTGGTGTGGATCTGGTATTCCATCCGGAACCAGAAGAAATGTATGCACCGGACTTCTGTACCTGTGTGGACATGGATGTTTTATCTAAAACTCTTTGTGGAAAGAGCCGTCCGATCCACTTCCGCGGAGTATGTACTGTCGTGACTAAATTATTTAACATCGTGACACCGGACAGAGCATATTTTGGACAAAAAGACGCACAGCAGCTTGCCATCATCCGCCGCATGGTTCGTGATCTCAACATGGATATTGAGATCATCGGATGCCCGATCATTCGCGAAGAAGACGGACTGGCAAAAAGCTCAAGAAATACTTACTTAAACGAAGAAGAAAGACAGGCTGCTCTCATCTTAAGCAAGGCAATCTTTGCCGGCCAGAAAATGGTAGAAGATGGAGAAAGAGACGCAGCCACAGTGAAAAAAGCAATGACAGAACTCATTGAATCAGAACCATTAGCAAAAATTGATTATGTAGAAGTTGTAGACGGCCTCTCCATGCAGCCGGTGGAAAACATCGAAGCACCAACCCTCGTTGCCATGGCAGTCTACATCGGCAAGACAAGACTGATTGATAACTTCATATTCGAATGAGCTGTGCAAAAACAGGCAAAATGACTGCGCCCATGCTTGCATGGAAGCGCAGGTAAATTTGCCTGTTTTTATAGGGCGAATGCCCAGATCGAGATGAAGCGAAGCGGAATCGAGATGCAAGGCTCATTCGAAGAGAATGGACGAATGCCCAGATCGAGATGAAGCGAAGCGGAATCGAGATGCAAGGCTCATTCGAATAAGCCTTATGGCTTATTCAAATATGAAGTTTGTGTGCGAAAACCAGGAGGAATAGAATGCAGATTACAATGTTAAAAGGAAAGATTCATCGTGCCACGGTAACCCAGGCAGAACTGGATTATGTAGGAAGTATTACTGTAGACGAGGAATTACTGGATGCTGCCGGAATTCGTGAATACGAGAAAGTGCAGATCGTAGATATCAACAATGGCAATCGATTTGAGACCTACACCATTGCCGGAGAAAGAGGTAGTGGTGTTATGTGTTTAAATGGTGCGGCAGCAAGATGTGTCAGCGTACATGACAAGATCATCATCATGTCCTATGCTGAGATGACACTGGAAGAATGCAAAGAATATCATCCAACAGTTGTCTTTGTAGATGATAACAATGCAATCAGTCGCATCACTAATTATGAAAAACATGGTCGTCTGAGTGACATGGAGTAGAGGAAAAGAGATGCTAAAAGGGAAAACTGTCGTATTAGGAGTGACAGGCAGTATCGCTGCCTATAAAATTGCAAATCTTGCCAGTATGCTGGTGAAGAACCACTGTGATGTCCATGTGATCATGACACAGAACGCAACGAATTTTATCAATCCGATTGCTTTCGAGACTCTGACCAATCACAAATGTCTGGTAGATACCTTTGACAGGAATTTTGAGTTCCATGTGGGACATGTCTCGGTGGCACAGAAGGCAGATGTGATGATGATTGCGCCGGCTTCTGCTAATATTATCGGAAAGGTTGCCCACGGCATCGCTGATGATATGCTCAGCACGACAGTCATGGCATGTTCCGGTAAGGTGATCTTTTCACCGGCTATGAATGTGCATATGTTTGAAAATCCGATTTTGCAGGATAATCTGAAAGCATTACGCCAATATGGATATGAAATCATTGACCCTGCGGTGGGATACCTTGCCTGTGGGGATACCGGAGCTGGAAAGATGCCGGAGCCGGAAGTATTATTTCAATACATTTTAAAAGAAATTGCCTGTGAAAAAGATCTGAAGGGACTCAATCTGATGGTGACTGCAGGTCCGACCAGAGAGGCCATTGATCCGGTTCGTTATATCACCAATCATTCCACGGGAAAGATGGGATATGCCATTGCAAAAAGAGCCATGCTCCGCGGGGCAAATGTAACACTGGTATCCGGTCCCGTTTCCATTGACCCGGTTCCTTTCGTAAATATTGTTCCTGTTGTGTCAGCGGAAGATATGTTTCAGGCAGTAAAAGAACATTTGCCGGAAAATGATATTTTGATTAAATCTGCTGCGGTGGCAGATTATCGCCCTCCAAAGATCAGTTCGGAGAAAATGAAGAAAAAAGATGGGGAAATGTCCATCGAACTGGAGAGAACCACAGATATTCTCAAGTATGTGAGTGAACACAGAATCGAAGATCAGGTCATCTGTGGATTTTCCATGGAGACGCAGAATATGCTGGAGAATTCCCGAAAAAAACTGGATAAGAAAAAACTGGATATGATCGTAGCCAATAATCTGAAGGACAAAGGAGCCGGATTTGGCACAGATACCAATCTGGTGACTATTATAACCAAAGAAGAAGAAAAATCACTGGAACTGATGTCCAAAGAAATGGTGGCAGACGAGATTTTGAATGAGATTCTAAAGATAAGAAAAAATCGATAAATTTAAATATCAATGAAGTTTCCCTGGAAACAGAGGAAGAATCTTATTTTCTATAAGCAGAACAATGAGGTGATACATTTGCTAAGAAAGAAAAAAGTACCGATTCTATTTGAAGATGACAGTATTATTGTCTGCGAGAAACCAATTGGTATGCCGGTACAGTCAGACAATACCAGAGATATGGATCTGGAAACCTGGATGAAGCATTACCTGTTTGAAAAACAGGAGGGAGAAGAAGAACCATATCTGGCTGTGGTACATCGTCTGGATCGTCCGGTTGGTGGATTGATGGTTCTGGCCAAAACCAGACAGGCAGCAGCGGAACTGAGTAGACAGATTCAAGAATTTGAATTTGAAAAATGTTATCAGGCAATCGTCTGTGGTCATCTTCCGGAGGAGTTCGGAACCTTTGAAGATATGCTGTTGAAAGATGGAAAGACAAATACCACAAAAGTTGTAAAACCGGGAACCAAAGGAGCGAAAGAAGCTGTTCTTGATTATGAACTGATTGATATGATCGAGACGAAAGAAGGTGTTCTTTCATGGGTGTTGGTGATTCTTCATACAGGAAGACATCATCAGATTCGTGTGCAGTTTGCTTCCAGAGGATACGGTCTGTACGGAGATACAAAATATAATCCAATTTATCAGAAGACAAAGAAAAAGTATATGGAACTGGGGCTTTATTCTACAAGGCTGGCATTTTTTCACCCGGTCACAGGTGAAGAAATGGTATTTAAAACAGAACCGCAGGGACAGGCCTTTGATCTCATGGATGTGGAAGCATTTTGATTGACAAATCCATGTACTTATTTTACAATAAAATGAGTGAAAACTTAGAATAATAGATATTATAAAAGTGGGCTTGCCCACTTTATTTGCGTGACCGTCTTCCGTCCTGAATTATGCGTGAAACGGAAGGAAGATCGTCTGGAAATTCAGGAAAGGGATTAAACTATGGCGAAAGAAAAGAAACTTGTGGAGGCTATCACTCCAATGGATACTGATTTTGCACAATGGTATACAGACGTTGTGACAAAAGCAGAATTGATTTCCTATTCTAATGTGAAGGGATGTATGATTCTTCGTCCGAGAGGCTATGCCATCTGGGAGAATATTCAAAAAGAACTGGATAGAAGATTTAAAGAAACTGGTGTGCAAAATGTATATCTTCCGATGTTGATTCCGGAGAGTCTTTTACAGAAAGAGAAAGATCATGTGGAAGGATTTGCTCCAGAAGTTGCCTGGGTAACCCAGGGAGGACAGGAAGAACTTCAGGAGAAACTCTGTATCCGTCCTACTTCCGAAACTTTATTCTGTGACCATGTGAAGGATATCGTGCATTCACACAGAGATCTTCCAGTTGTATACAATCAGTGGTGTTCTGTACTCCGCTGGGAGAAAACAACCCGTCCGTTCCTTCGTTCTGCAGAGTTCTTATGGCAGGAAGGACATACTTTCCATGCAACACCGGAAGAAGCAGAAGCGAGAACAGTACAGATGCTCAATGTATATGCTGACTTCTGTGAAGAGATTCTGGCAATTCCTCTGGTGAAAGGAAAGAAAACCGATAAAGAGAAATTTGCCGGTGCAGAAGCAACTTACACCATCGAAGCTTTAATGCATGATGGAAAGGCATTACAGTCCGGTACCAGCCATAACTTTGGTTCCGGATTTGCAGAAGCTTTCGGCATTCAGTATACAAATAAAGAGAACAAGCTGTCTCCGGTATATGAAACATCCTGGGGTATGTCTACTCGTATCATTGGTGCTATCATTATGGTTCACGGAGATGACAGCGGTCTGGTGCTGCCGCCAAGAATCGCACCGGTTCAGACTATGATCGTTCCGATTCAGCAGAAAAAAGAAGGTGTTCTCGACAAAGCATTTGAGATTCGTGATATGTTAAAGAGTAATTACTCTGTAAAAGTGGATGATTCCGATAAATCTCCGGGTTGGAAATTCAGCGAGCAGGAGATTCAGGGTATCCCAACCCGAATCGAAATCGGACCAAAAGATATCGAGAAGAATCAGGTAGTGATCGTTCGCCGTGATACCCGTGAGAAGATCGTTACACCAATTGATGAACTTCCGGTAAGATTAGGTGAGGTTCTGGAAGAGATGCAGAAAGATATGTATGACAGAGCCAAAGCACATCTGGAAGCCAACACTCATGTGGCTCATAACTGGGATGAATTCCAGGATCTTCTGAACACAAAACAGGGCTTCATCCGTTCCATGTGGTGTGGAGAGAGAGAATGTGAGGAAGCAATCAAAGAAGAGACAGGTGCTACCACACGTTGTATGCCTTTCCACCAGGAAAAACACGGGGATGTCTGCGTACACTGCGGTAAACCGGCAAAATGTGAGGTTTATTTCGGAAAAGCATACTAGTACCGCCGTCGTCTGTTTTATCATCCTCTGTTTCGACGCAAAAAGGCCTCCCATCATCATAGGCGGGAGGCCATCATTAATTCAAAATTATGTATTATGCAAAAAGAGGAGCAAGTGCCTCTGCCAGCGCATCCTTCTGAGCCTGTGCTTCCGCAAGGTCTTTACCTAATGTTGTGAAATAAGTTTTGATTTTCGGTTCTGTTCCGGAAGGACGAACGATAACAGTTGCGCCACCTTCCAGAGAATATCTTAATACATTGGCAGCAGGAAGTCCTGTTGCAGCAGTATCTTTGTAATCGATGGCTTCTGTCACTTTGTATGCACCGATTGCTGTTGGAGGCTCTTTACGAAGAGTATCCATGATTCCGTTCATCTTATCCATACCGGTAAGACCAGGGAATTCAAAACTGTCAACCTTGTTCAGGTAACGGCCGTATTCTGCATAGATTTCTTCCATACGCTGTTTCAGTGAACTTCCGATACTGCGGTAGTAAGCAGCCATTTCACAAATCAGCATGGAGCCGGCAATGGCATCTTTATCACGTACATAAGGACCTGCAAGGTATCCGTAGCTTTCTTCGAAACCGAAGATGAAACGATCAACTTCTCCAGCTTCTTCCAGACCGGCAATCTGATCACCGATCCATTTGAATCCGGTAAGAACGTTGCGCATATCAACCCCGTAATGTTCTGCGATAGCGTCTGCCAGAGGAGTGGAAACGATAGATTTCACTGCAACCGGTTTCTCAGGCATAGTTCCCTTTTCGATACGTCCTGCACAGATGTAATCCAGAAGTAAAGCGCCCATTTCATTACCACTTACCAGTTCATAGGAACCGTCAGCACATTTCATAGCGATACCAACACGGTCAGCATCAGGGTCGGTAGCGAGCATCAGATCTGCACCGGTTTCCTGTGCCAGTTCAAGACCAAGTTTCAGAGCATCAAAGATTTCAGGGTTAGGATAGCTACAGGTTGTGAAGTATCCGCTTGGGTATTCCTGATCTTTTACGATGGTGATATCATCGATACCGATGTCTTTTAATACCTGTGTAACAGGAACAAGACCAGCTCCGTTTAACGGGCTGTATACTAACTGAAGACCAGCAGTCTTGCAGAGACCCGGGCGAACCTGACAAGCCTCAATTGCTTTGTAAAGACCATCTTTACAGTCATCACCAACAAAACGAATCAAACCTTCTTCTACGCCCTGTGCAAAGGACATATATTTTGCCCCGGTAAGAACATCTGTCTTCTGAATCTCATCGTATACAATAGCAGCGGCATCATCTGTCATCTGGCATCCATCCGGACCGTATGCTTTGTAGCCGTTATATTTTGCAGGGTTGTGGGATGCGGTCACCATGATACCTGCGTTACAGTTATAGTAGCGAGTTGCGAAGGATAATGCAGGAACCGGCATCAGAGCATCGTAAATACGAACATTGATTCCGTTGGCAGCTAAAACACCTGCTGCATTTTTTGCAAAAATATCGCTCTTTAAACGGCTGTCATAGCTGATGGCAACAGTCTGTGTGCCACCCTGAGTTTTTACCCAGTTAGCAAGACCCTGTGTAGCCTGGCGAACAACGTAAATGTTCATACGGTTGGTACCTGCTCCGAGAACCCCTCTTAAACCAGCAGTTCCGAATTTAAGAGAAACGGCAAAGCGATCCTCGATTTCAGCGTCATTTCCTTCGATTTTGGCAAGCTCCGGCTTCAGATCGCAGTCTTCTAAATCTGCTGCAAGCCAGCGCTTATATTCATCCTGATACATTAATAGTAATCTCCTTCCATTTAGTATAGCAATGCTTAAATTTTAGCACAAAAACAGCTTTTTTTCAATAAAATGCTACCTTCAATTTGAGGGTTTTCCGGAAATTGTCTGACAAAATTTTCTCTTATTTTTCGGTTAAAATCACGAAAAATAAGAGAAAATTTTGTTGACTTTTCTGCGGGTGGATGGGATAGTAATGAAGTGAAAATAATCAGGAGGATATTTTATTATGGAAGAAAAAGTAATTGCAATATCAGCAGGACATGAGATTACAGAAAGCGAATTTAATGAATTTGCTGCAAGAATCCCACAACAGCAGCAGGAATACATTCATACACCGGAAGGAAGACAGCAAGCACTGACTCAGTATGCCAATTATTTCCTGTTTGAAAAACTGGGACAGGAGAAAAAATATGACGAGAGCGAGGAATATCGCAAAATTCTGGAAGGTGTGCAGAGAGAACTTTTAAGTCAGTACACTCTCACTCAGATCGTAAAAGATATTAAAGCCACCGAAGAAGAATGCCACACTTACTATGAGGAACATAAAGACATGTTTCAAAAAGGTGCTCAGGCAAAAGCAAAACATATTTTGACAGCAACAGAAGAAGAATCTCTGAAAATTCTTGATGCTATTCAGAAAGAAGAGAAAACTTTCGAAGAAGCAGCCAAAGAATATTCTACCTGTCCATCCGGCGCCCAGGGAGGAGATCTTGGAACCTTTGGAAGAGGTCAGATGGTTAAAGAATTTGATGAAGCAGTATTTACTGCAGAAGTGGGAAAAGTGCTCGGACCGGTAAAAACAGATTTTGGTTATCATCTGATCCGTGTTGATGAACTTTCCGGAGATAGTATCGCTGCTTTCGAGGAAGTGGCTCCACAAATTGAACAGCAGCTCACTGCAGAGAAGCAAAATGAGGTTTATATGGCGACCAGAACAGAAGTAATTGAAAAATATGGGCTGGAATTTAAATAAAACTCTTTCCTTTTTATGAGGATGGGGGTATAATTAGCCTGTTAACTTAGGGCGATGGGAATACATCGACAACTCTGGAAACAGAATAAGATATTATGGAGGTTATTTATTATGGCTTTAGTATCAGCAAAAGAAATGTTGCAGAAAGCAAAAGCAGGTCACTACGCAGTAGGTCAGTTCAACATCAACAACCTTGAGTGGACAAAGGCTATCCTGTTAACAGCAGAAGAACTGAAATCCCCGGTTATCCTTGGTGTATCTGAAGGTGCTGGTAAGTATATGTGCGGTTACAAAACAATCGTTGGCATGGTTAACGGTATGTTAGAAGAACTGAACATTACTGTTCCTGTAGCTCTTCACCTTGACCATGGTTCCTACGCAGGAGCTAAAGCTTGTATCGAAGCTGGATTCTCTAGCATCATGTTCGACGGATCTTCTCTTCCATTTGATGAGAACGTTGAAAAGACAAAAGAGTTAGTTGCTACATGTAACGAACTTGGAATGTCCATCGAAGCTGAAGTTGGTTCTATCGGAGGCGAAGAAGATGGTGTTGTTGGTATGGGTGAATGTGCAGATCCGAAAGAATGTAAAGCAATCGCTGATCTTGGCGTAACAATGCTTGCAGCAGGTATCGGTAACATCCACGGAAAATATCCGGAAAACTGGGCAGGATTACAGTTTGATGTTCTGGATGACATTCAGAAATTAACAGGAGATATGCCATTAGTATTACACGGTGGTACAGGTATTCCTGATGAGATGATTCAGAAAGCAATCAACCTTGGTGTTTCCAAGATCAATGTAAATACTGACTGTCAGTTAGTATTCGCAGAAGCTACACGTAAGTATATCGAGGAAGGTAAAGATCTTCAGGGCAAAGGATTTGACCCTCGTAAACTGTTAGCTCCTGGTACAGAAGCAATCAAAGCTAAAGTAAAAGAAAGAATGGAAGTATTTGGTTCCATCGGAAAAGCTGAATAATTGCTGAATCAGATGATTCAAAAAGCCGCACAAGCGATGAGTCGCGAGTGCGGCTTTTTTTTCGGTATTCCAAAAGTTATTCAAAATATGGTATAATCCTGTCATCTTAGTGTAAGGAGAAAATATTATGTATACGGATTACCACATTCATTCGGAGTTCAGCGATGATTCAAAGACACTGATGGAAAAGCAGATTGAGAAGGCGGTTTCTCTTGGACTGGAAGAGATATGTTTTACGGAACATGTGGATTATGGAATTAAGAAAGATTGGACGGAGGATGATATTGAATGGCGTGGCGGAGATGGAGTAGGAACCTCGATTGATGAGATGGATCCTCTTACCAATGCCAATTATCCGGAATATTTTGGGAAATTGCTTCGTATGAAGAAAATATACGGGAACAAAATTACCATTCGAAATGGATTGGAATTCGGTGTGCAGGAGCATACGATTTCGCAATATGAGAAATTGGTGGAAGACTATGGCGAGTATCTGGATTTCATTTTGCTGAGTTTCCATCAGGTAGATAATAAAGAATTCTGGAATGGCGAATTTCTGAAAGGCAAAACGCAGGAAGAATATAATATTGGTTATTACGAAGAGATGCTGCGGGTGGTTTCCCGGTTTGATAATTTCGATGTCCTTGCCCATGTAGATCTGATTTCCAGATATGATCCGGAAGGACGTTTTCCATTTGAGAAAATTAAGGGTATTCTGACGGAGATATTCCAGCTTATTATCGAAAAAGGAAAAGGAATCGAAATCAATACCTCAAGCTGGCACTATGAACTTGATGACACAATGCCAGCAAGAGATATTTTGAAACTGTATCATGATTTAGGCGGAAAGATCATAACGATGGGCAGCGATGCCCACAAGCCAGAATATATCGGGGATCATTTTGAAGACGCCAGAAATATCTTAAAAGAAATTGGTTTCACGGAAATCTACACTTTCGAAAAACATCAACCCATCGCCCATGAACTGTGATGAGAGGCAAGCGCCTGCTTATCATCTCAGTGAGGGATTTTAAATTATTTCGTGCGTTTTGGTGCCAGAGGCATATTCCATGCCGTATGGTCGGTATGTAATAATTTATGGGCCATACGAGATAATGGTTTCTCCAGATATTCATCATAAACCCTTTTCACTTCCGGATTGTCATGGGAGAAACGGAGTTCATTCTTAGAATCCAAAAAATACAGATTTTTGGAACGAATTTCTGCCATCTCCTTGCCTTCGTGAATCGGCTGACCGCCACCGTTGACACATCCGCCCGGACAGGCCATGACTTCAACAAAGTGATAAAATACCTGACCCTTTCGGATGGCTTCAATTAGTTTGCGGGCATTGCCAAGACCGCTGACTACGGCCACCTTTACTTCCGTCCCTGCAATGTCGATGGAGGCTTCCCGCCAGCCATCCATACCTCGGATGCCGTGGAAAGCATCCGGATCCGGGTTCTCTCCGGTTGCAAGATAGTAACAGCTTCGAAGGGCTGCTTCCATCACGCCGCCTGTGGCACCGAAGATGACACCGGCACCGGAACCCTCTCCACATGGGGAGTCAAATTCGCTTTCCGGCAGGTTGAATACATCGATGTTCAGGGAACGAAGATAATTAATAAATTCACGAGTATTTAATACTACATCCACATCTGGACCGGTTCCGGTAGAATCCATGGTTGGAAGTGCACATTCCGCTTTTTTTGCGATGCAAGGCATGATGGAAACGCTGAAAATGTTTTCCGGATCTTCATGAATTTTGTCGGCAAAATAATTCTTTATGATGGCACCTTGCATCTGTTGTGGGGATTTGGCGGTGGACAGGCAATCAACCATATCCGGATACTGAGATTTCAGAAAACGAACCCATCCCGGACAGCAGGAAGTAAACATTGGCCATTTATACTTTTCTTTATGTTTTAAACGTTCCAGAAACTCGCTGCCTTCTTCCATAATGGTCAGATCAGCAGCAAAAGTGCTGTCAAAGACATAGTCAAATCCCATCATACGAAGAGCACCGGCAAGACGTTTTGGAGAGGCAAATTTCCGGGAAAGGTGGAAAGTTTCTGCCCAGGCGGAACGAACAGCCGGAGCAACCTGAACGACAGTTGTTTTGCCTTTGGTATTAAGAAATCCATTCTGAGAGAATACAGGACGTTTGTCATCACGGCCGGTGAGGGCGCCAACCGGACAGTGGGTGATACATTGACCGCAGAGGGCACAATCAGCCTCTTTGATATTTCTTCGGAGAGAGACATCCACGGTGGTACGGGAACCGGTTTTGGCAATATCCCAGATTTTTAAGGATTGTACTTTATCACAGATCTGAATGCATCGCATACATTTGATACATTTGCTCTCATCCCGAATCAGAGGGAAATCTGTTGGCCAGTTACTGTGAGTGATGTGCTGTTTATAGGTACCGACGCCAAATTCCAGCTCGCTGGCGATTTTCTGAAGCTGACAATTGCCGGTCCGTACGCAGGTCGGGCAGAAGCAGTTATGTTGAGACAGGATCATTTTGATATTGATTCGGCGGGCTTCCCTGACTTTTGGGGAATTGGTCAGAATTTCCATCCCTTCTTTTACGACATTATTGCAGGAGGTTACCAGACGCTCAATGCCTTTTACTTCTACCACGCATACGCGGCAGGCACCAATTTCGTTGATATCTTTCAGATAGCAGAGACTTGGAACTGGCATTTTGGCAATTTTGCAGGCTTCCATGATCGTTGTCCCTTCTTCAACGGTAACGGGGATGTTATTAATTGTTATATTTACCATTCCTCTACTCGACCTCCTTTAAATACTCCGTAGCCAAAGTGATCACAGCGCAGACAGCGATGTGCCTCCTGGGTGGCTTCTTTGCATGTCATTCCTTTCTCAACGATCTCAAAATCCTGTTTTCGCTCTGTGGTGTTTCGTTCCATCATGGTGACACGTCCGCAAGGCGATTTGTTTTCTATAATAGGATCCGGAACTTCAACGTCACTTTCAATAATATGATTAAATCCAAGATAATTATCAATGTTGGCAGCGGCTACTTTGCCTGCTGCGATGGCACGGATGACAGTTGCCGGTCCTGTGACACAGTCCCCTCCGGAAAATACACCATCTACATTTGGTATGGAACTGTCATCGGATGCCTGAATACGTCCTCTTTTTACAGGAAGGCCTGCACGCTCAAAGGATTCTGAAACAATATCCTGTCCGATAGCTATGATGACTACATCACAAGGAATATGGATCGGTTCCTGATCAGAAGAAACAGGAGACGGACGTCCAGCGCTGATCAGACCGATAATTTTCGGATCAGCAACCATGGCAACAACTTCATTCTTTTTATTTACTTCGATTTCTTTCGGAGCGTGAAGTTCAAGAATCTCGGCTCCTTCTGCAATTGCTGCTTCAATCTCATCCTCAAGGGCAGTCATATCAGCCTTTCTTCGTCGATATAAAACACTGACATTGCTAGCCCCCAGGCGGATGGCGGATCGGGTGGCATCCATGGCAACATTTCCACCGCCGACAACGATCACATTTTTTCCAGTGAAATCTGGTTTCTTTCCATCGCCAATATCACGAAGCATTTGGACAGCGGATACGACACCTTTCGCATCTTCACCAGGAATCCCCAGTTTTTTGTCGGTATGAGCTCCAATGGCTACATAAACGGCATCATAATTTTCTTTTAACATTTTAAAGGAAAGTTCATTATCTCCATCTCCAATGGTCGTATTTAATCTCGCTTCCACGCCGGTGGAGAGAATATTGGCCACGTCTTCCATGAGTCGTTCTTTTGGCAGACGATAATTTGGAATCCCATAATAAAGCATTCCCCCAAGCTGATTGCGCTGTTCAAATACCGTACACTGATGTCCCATCTGCTGGAGATAATAAGCAGCGCTTAAACCGGATGGTCCGCCGCCGATAATGGCTACTTTCTTTCCGGTAGATTCGGAACAGACCGGCGGTGGAACAATGCCGCAATGATCAGCGGCGTAACGTTTCAATCCGCGGATATTGATGGCGTCATCCACAATATTACGACGACATTTGGTCTCGCATGGATGTTCACAGACAAGAGCACAGGCTGTGACAAATGGGTTGTCCTTGCGGATCAGGCGGACAGCGTCACTGTATCGTCCTTCTGCCACAAGAGAGATGTAACCTGGAATATCTACGCCGGCAGGACAAAGAGTGACACATGGAACCGGCTGCTCCAGATGGAAGGAACAATGTCCCTCGTTGATATGTTCAATAAAATCTTCACGGAAACCCTCCAGTCCTTTCAAGACCATGAGACCTGCCTCGTAACCGATGGCACAGTCAGCACTGTTATAGATTACCCTTGCAGTGCGCTCAATCAGTTCCAGAGTATCCATGGTTGCTTTTCCATCCAGAACGTCTTCCAGGAGTTCTACCAGAATGCCGAGACCGATTCGGCATGGAACGCATTTTCCGCAGGTTTGAGTATGAAATAGTTTCAAAAAAGAAGCGGTCATATCTACAGGGCATAATCCGGGTGGACTTGCGATGATCCGGCGTTCCAGATCTTTGTAGAGATCATCTACAACAGACTGAGCTTTTGTTTTTGTAATAACTTCAAGTCTACTCATTTTTTTCCTCCAAAATATTTTTCAATATAGCTATTGTACCTGTAAAAAAACAATATGGATAAATAGTAACATATATGATTTCATTTGAAAAGTAAAAAGTTTAAAAAATAAATAAAAAATTAAAAAAATAATAAAAATACTTGTTGTATTAATAAAAAATTCTTATACAAAATAAAATGCTGTACAAATCGATATATTATGATATAAAATATAAATGTATAAATAAATCTTTATACTAATGTGTGATCTTATTATTGGCTGTAACAACGAGAAAAGCGTTTGCGTTATTATTCACAAAGAGGTATTATATTGCTAATGATAAGGAATAGATCGTAAACGTCTTTGTTCATTTATAAAAAAGAGAGGAGTGAGGAAGATGAACAGCGATACGATGACAAAAAGTGAAGTAGAAGAACTGGAGTGTCCGAAATGTGGTCACAGGCATCAATTAAAAAAATATTCTCTTATTAATGTGACGGAAAAACCGGACATGAAGGAGAAGATTCTGAAGAATCGTATTTTTTATTTTGATTGTGATCACTGTGATCTGGTCGCTCCCCTTACTTATGACAGCTATTATCTGGACAGCAAAAAGAAGCTTCTGATTCTCCTTTCTCCATCTGTAACACCGGAACTGGAAGAGGAGATGAAGAATTGGGAGAACAGAAAAGATTTAACAAAAAGAATTGTGGATAATATCAATGATCTGAAAGAGAAAATTATGATTGCTGATAATCATCTCGATGACAGAGTCATTGAAATCATTAAAATTCAGTACCTGAGACAACTGGAAAGAGAGTTGGTCAATGATACGTTGATGAATCTTCTTTTTGATTACAGTGATCAGGGCATGTGTTTTATTGCATTCTTTGAGAAGAAAGGGATCGGAAAGATGCCTCTTTCCATGGAATATTATCATGAGATTGAGAAGAAGTATCTTTCACAGATCAAGTTTCATTCCAAAGATACATTTATGAAAGTAGATATGGAATGGGCGGGAAATATCCTGTTTAAACGGCATTAAGTTCCCCGAATTCCTGTTGAATCACATCTTTTACTTTCTGAATTATGATGGGAGTCATCGAAGTGAAAAAGGCATAAAGCTCCGGAATACTGCGTAACTTTACATCAATGGCGGCGTATCTTTCCATTTGATCAAAAAATACATGGATTCCTGATTGAATGATATGGATGATAAAATCAGAGGAGTAGGTGCGGGCCAGCTGAAGTTTTACTTCCTTTTCTGCTGCGATGATTTCCAGATCCAATCTATTCCTGACTGGAAGATCAGGAAGAGTATCTGCCAGCAGAAGAGATTTATAATAACTGAGGCGGATCTGATCTTCTTCTTTGCCATAATTCTTTGTCACGATAAAATAGCGACAGATTTCAAAATACCCTTCCAGGACTTCCTTTCGCAAATAAGGTAATAATAGATCATCTTGCATGTTTTATTCCCCTTTCTCATACTGTCTGATGATGTATTATCTGGTCAGAAAAATGTATACGACTATTTCTATAAAGAAATAATACTCCGTGTTATAATAATTTCATAGGTTTTATCAGTCCAATTAAGCATAAATTACTGGACATGTTGTCCAGAGGAAAGGAGATGAACAGAGTGTTTCGTGAAAATATTGGGGAAAATCTGAGGAGAATTCGAAAAGAAAATAAGGGGATGCGTGTTTCAGAGGTTGTGGATATTATTAATGAAAATGGATACGAATTATCGGTGGATACCTATTATAAGTGGGAGCGAGGAACCCGAAAGCCTCCTTGTGATGCCATACCTTACATAGCACAGGCACTGGGAATCAGTGAGCATATTATTTTTCATTTACATGAGGAAGATTGCATGGAAAATGACATGGAGTACCTGGAAGAACTGTTCATTTCCATGGAAGAGAAAGATCAGGATCTGATTGAACATCTCATTTTACGGCTTTACGAAAATCGGAAAAGTAGTCTGAAAATTTTTTGATTTTTTCCTTGCGCTTATATCAGAGCTATGATATAATGAGAAAGCTGTTTGAAACGATGATAATTGATCCTTGCATCAATGAGAATTATATTGTAAGGAATTTATATGATTAGAAGAGGTGAAAGAGATGCGTGAAGGAATCCATCCAAAATATTATCAGGCAAAGGTAGTATGTAACTGCGGTAACGAGTTCGTTACAGGATCTACGAAAGAAGATATCCATGTAGAAATTTGTTCAAAATGTCATTCATTCTACACTGGACAGCAGAAAGCTGCAAAAGCCCGTGGACGTATTGATAAGTTCAATCGTAAATATGGCATGACTCAGAATTAATAACCATATGGTTTT
>JAQYIU010000053.1 GCA_028721415.1 Lachnospiraceae bacterium
CACATTAATTACACTCATGAAATCCTCCAATATGACGTAATTTCCTATCAAACAAAAAAAGCTGAGAACCTTTATCAACTAAGTTCTCAGCTTATTCAAAATGCAGACGACGGGACTTGAACCCGTACCCAGTTAGCCCGGACTAGATCCTTAGTCTAGCGCGTATGCCAATTCCGCCACGTCTGCTCATCGGTTAAGAAGTTGTTTTCCTTACCAACGAAATTGATTATAACACGGCTTTTTATATATTGCAAGTACTTTTTTTAATTTTTTGAATATTTTTAATAGTTTCAAAATCAATGAAAATAATTTGCTTTTGTTTCATTTGATTATTCTATTTCTCATCTACTTCTTCCGAGGAGATTTTATTTTGAAGAAGTAGTCTCTGAATAATCTTTTTTAGAAACATCTTTTTTATCTTTTTTCTTGTCCTGTTGTGTTGTTGCTTCTTCCGGGATGCTTGTATAATCATTCAGATAACGGGTATCCGAGGTAATGTACAGATCATCTGTCGTGATATAAGCAGAAACACCTTTTTCCGTCAATACTTTTGCTTTTACCTGTATTTTCTCACCAACATATACTGTTTTTACCACATTGTCTGCGTCAAAATCCGCCCAGGAACGGAGATTAATTCCCGATGCACTGATATATGTAATAGCAAGATAACCATTTACTTTTATATACTCCGTCAACGGTTCTACATTTTTTATATTTGCGTTAACATACAGGCCATTATCCAGACGATAATAAGTCTCGTCTCCATAGGTTCCTCTTTTTATTCCTTTTAATATCTGACCGTTGGAAAGCTCCTCAGACTTATCATTTTCTTCTCCGGGAATCTGATTTGCCCGAAAACCGGATTCCGGAACAGCCCGAACCATCAGATAACATTCTTTAAACTTCTTATCTACATCCAGATATTCTTTTGTCGGATCGTAAGAATCTTCATCCTGCACATTGACTTCTTCCTGCTCTGGTTCCGCAGCACACTTTGTTATCGATAATCCAATCCCCAAAATAATACCTGCTGCGACAACAACTAACAGCAATAACTTTTTTATAGAACGAATATGTGTATCAATATGTTTCATATAAACCTCCAAGCTTCACATACTCATTATATTATAACATATAAAAAGATAAAATATCATTTTCATTTATTTATCAAACTGAGTAAGATTATATTTTACAATCAGATTGGACAACTGAGAAACATAGCTGCTACTGGTTGCGTAACCGCCATTTTTAATAATTGTGAGCTGTTCAGAATAACTCTTTGTGTTTGTTAAGCCTGCATATCTATATGCAGAGCCATTCTTTGCATTTACAAGATAAGCGGAATGGTCTGCTACTGATTGAGCAACGGAGTTATATTTTCTGAATGTCGCCTGGATTGTAACATGTTTTCCACCATATTCTTCACCAGTCAAAATAGTAACAAAACTACATCCATCCCAGGTTGATCCTGCCCAGGTGTTTCCTGAAAGAGAAGTCTTCATACCAAACATATTATTTGCAGTGGAAGCGAGATTTGATTTGCCCCATCCGCTTTCCAGGATTGCCTGTGCCAGTGTAACAGATGCAAGCACACCAGACCTATGATAATCTTCCTGGGCAATCGGTCCCATAGTTGCAATAAACTGAGCAGTTGTCATATTCGCAAAAACAGATGCAGTTATACCATCATAATTTGTTGTGACAGCCGGAGCACTGTTTGTTGTTGTTGTCGGTGTTGTAATATAAGCTGATTTCGTTGCTTTATCATATGTATAATTTAGTCCTAACGCAGTCACAACTGCTTTTACCGGAATCACTAATGTACTTGCACTGCTACCGTTATACTTTACATAAACTGGTGCGGAATATAATTTCTTTTTGACGCCATTCACGATCATCGTCTTTCTATTAGCTACCAAAGTCACTTTCTTTCCATTGAATGACAGAACCACTTTCTTTTTGGCTTTATTATAAGATGCTTTTACCTTTGGTCCTTTACTTACAAGAGTCTTATAGTTCATCTGAATGTTTCCATTAATCAGAAGAGCCGGTTTTTTGGATGTGGAAACCTGTTTACTGTTATAATAAACTTTGTAGGAAGCACCTTTGTATTTTAATGTTTTGCTTCCACTTTTATATGTAGTTGTAGCAGCTGATACATTCACTGATCCACAAATCATTACAAAAGCCATCACCAAAATTACCATCTTTTTAAAACTTCTTACATGTTTCATTAATTATCTCCTCCTTTTTTGAAACAAAAATTTAATGTTATTTAAAGAATGGACTATTTTTTTGTAAATAAAAAAGACCAGTAAACTTTTGTTTACTGGTCCTGCTCTTCATTAAGCCACCTTACTTTTTGCTAATTCTGCGAGTGCTGCGAATCCAGCCGGATCGCTGATAGCCATCTCAGAAAGCATCTTTCTGTTAACTTCCACACCGGCTAATTTTAAACCGTGCATGAACTTGCTGTAAGAGATTCCGTTCATTCTTGCTGCAGCATTGATACGTGCAATCCATAACTGTCTGAACTGTCTCTTTCTCTGTTTTCTTCCTGCGTAAGAACTTGTTAAAGCTCTCATTACGGACTGTTTTGCAACTCTATACTGTTTGGATCTTGCTCCTCTGTAACCTTTTGCAAGTTTTAATGTTCTGTTATGTCTCTTTCTTGCGCCGATTGCGCCTTTTACTCTTGCCATTATTTACGTCCTCCTCTATGCGATTAAAGATATGGTAAAATCTTCTTCATGTTCTTTACGTTTGTCGGGTCTGTGATTGTAGATTTTCTCAGGTTTCTCTTTCTCTTCTGAGATTTCTTTGTTAAAATGTGGCTTTTATAAGCTTTCATTCTTTTTAACTGTCCAGTACCTGTCTTTTTAAAACGTTTAGCAGCTGCTCTACTTGTTTTCATTTTTGGCATAATTAAAGTCCTCCTAAATTGTTCTATATAAAATTAACGCTTTTCGGATAAAAACATTGTCATGCTTCTACCTTCAAACTTCGGCTGTTTATCAACAACCGCACAATCCTCTAACTGTTTTGCGAACTCGTCAAGAATTACTTTGCTGGAATTAACATGGGCTAACTCTCTGCCTCGGAAACGAAGTGTTACTTTTACTTTATCTCCTTTGGAAAGGAACTTTCTTGCCTGATTCACTTTTGTATTCAGGTCATTCTTATCGATGTTCGGAGATAATCTTACTTCCTTCACATCAATAGTCTTCTGTTTCTTTTTGGCTTCCTTCTCTTTACGGGCAAGCTCATATCTGTATTTTCCATAATCAATAATCTTGCACACAGGCGGTTTTGCATTCGGTGCAATCTTAACCAGATCAAGTTCTGCTTCTCTGGCAATCTTCATCGCTTCTTTTGCAGACATGATGCCAAGCTGCTCTCCGCTTTCACTGATCAATCTTACTTCTCTGTCACGTACCTGTTCATTAATCATCAATTCGTTGATAGCAGTACACCTCCATAGATAAATTGTATTGAATAAAAAATGGATAGCCGCAAGACTATCCACCTATATCTCATATAATAACAAATCTGTATGCTACAATCTATTACTATGTTTCAACGATATTAACCCGAGTCACCATTGTGCTAAGGTGAGAGTGGATACTCTGCTTCATTCACCGGTCTTAAACAACCTTAGATAATATATCATTGAATCAAAAAACTGTCAAGTCTTTTATAAGTCTAAAATTAATTTTTTATTTTCCTTTTCATATTGGCGATATTTCACCCCAACGAGATCAAACATCTTCTTTGCAGCGATGGTTGAATCGGTATCCGCATATTTATCTGAATAATAAATTACTTCCCTAATCCCGGACTGAATGATCGCCTTTGTGCACTCATTACATGGAAATAGAGTGGTATACACCCTAGCTCCCTGAAGAGAACCTCCACTATAATTTAAAATTGCGTTAAGTTCTGCATGGCACACATATAAATACTTGGTATCAAGCGGCGTTCCCCTTCTTTCCCACGGCATCCGGTCATCATCACAACCTGTAGGCATCCCGTTATATCCCATGGAAAGAATCTTATTCTGCGGACTGACGATACAGGCTCCTACCTGTGTATGATTGTCTTTGCTTCTCTCTGCCGACAAAAGGGCAACTCCCATAAAATAAGCATCCCAGGAAACGTAATCTTGTCTTTTCATGCACATGTCCCCCATTTTTTCTTATTTTATATCATAACACAAAACAGGTATCATGAAAACATTTTATTGATAAAAAACAGAGACAAAAAAAGAGCTGTCGCAATAAACGAAGTTCAGCTCTTTTTTATGTATTACACTGATTCGATTTAAATCGATTTAGTCTGCCAGTGAAAATTTATCATGTACAGCGTTCATCGCTTTTTCTGTATATTTTTCATCAATCAGTACCGTAACACGAATCTCAGAAGTACTGATCATCTTGATGTTGACGCCACAATCGTATAAAGCTTCGAACATAGTTGCTGCAACTCCCGGATTGGTCATCATACCAGCTCCTACGATAGAGATTTTTGCAACATCTTTTTCTTCATCAATCTTTTTATATTCACTCTTTGGAAAACTCTTCTGAATGATTGCCACAGCCTCATCTGCCTCGTCTTCAGAAACAGTAAAGGAAATATCCTTTGTACCGTCACGGCCAACGGACTGTAAAATAATATCCACATTTATATTATATTTAGCCAATGCATTAAATAAATGGAATGCGATTCCCGGTTCATCCTTTAATCCAATGACTGCAATTCTGGTTGCGTTTTTGTCGGCTGCCACTCCACTGACAAGCATCTTTTCCATATTCGTTTCCTCCCTGACAATTGTTCCTTCATTTTCATTCAAACTGGATCTCACTACCATCTGCACTCCATATTTT
>JAQYIU010000054.1 GCA_028721415.1 Lachnospiraceae bacterium
AGACCTTCTCCTTTGAAATCATCCAGAGTATAAGATGCTTTGATATCCGTTACTTTTTCTCCATCCAAAGTTACTCCGCCCTGGGTGACATTTCTTCTTGCTTCAGATCTGGTTGCTGCCAGTTCTGCTTTCACCAGAAGTCCTAAAATATCAATACTTCCATCAGCAAGATCAGCCTCTGTCAATGTGCAGGATGGCATGTTGGCAGCATCTCCGCCCTGACTGAATAAAGCTTTCGCTGCCTTCTGTGCTTTTTCTGCTTCTTCTTCTCCGTGTACAAGTTTGGTCAGCTCGTAAGCAAGAATCTCTTTTGCTTTGTTAAGCTGGCTTCCTTCCCAATCTGCCATGGCATCGATTTCTTCCAACGGAAGGAAAGTAAGCATGCGGATACATTTCATAACATCATCATCGCCCACATTTCTCCAGTACTGATAGAAATCGAAAGGACTGGTCTTATTCGGATCCAGCCATACGGCTCCGGACTGAGTTTTACCCATCTTCTTACCTTCGGAGTTCAGCAGTAAAGTGATGGTCATGGCATGGGCATCTTTGCCTAATTTACGACGGATCAGCTCTGTTCCGCCAAGCATGTTGCTCCACTGGTCATTTCCGCCAAACTGCATATTACAGCCGTATTTCTGATATAATGCATAGAAGTCGTAGCTCTGCATGATCATGTAGTTAAATTCCAGGAAAGATAATCCTTTTTCCATACGCTGTTTGTAACATTCTGCACGCAGCATGTTATTTACAGAGAAACAGGATCCAACTTCACGGAGCACATCCACATAATTTAAATCCAAAAGCCAGTCTGCATTATTCACCAGCAACGCTTTTCCATCGGAAAAATCAATAAAACGGCTCATCTGTTTTTTAAAGCATTCAACGTTGTGATCGATGGTTTCTTTGGTCATCATCTGACGCATATCTGTTCTTCCGGATGGATCTCCGATCATGGCTGTTCCGCCACCGATCAAAGCGATTGGTTTATTTCCTGCCATCTGCAGACGTTTCATCAGACATAAGGCCATGAAATGTCCTACATGGAGACTGTCAGCTGTCGGGTCAAAACCGATATAAAAAATTGCTTCTCCATTATTTATCATCTTTTTAATTTCTTCTTCATTGGTAACCTGGGCAATCAATCCTCTTGCCACTAACTCGTCATATACTGTCATAATTTCCTCCTAACACAAAAAAATCCCGTCCCCTAAAAGGACGAGATAAACTTCGTGGTACCACCTTTTTTCACAGAGTAAATGCTCTGCCTCATAAAATATCATGCGGATAACGGCCGCTCCGTCACAGTCTACTGAATCTGCCAGGCAGATCGTTCAGTGTGAAACTCGGGAAGGTATTCGTATCTTGCAGTTCTATTGGCCTTTCACCTGCCGACCGCTCTCTGGATATCTCTGCAGGAACTACTTATTTCCGTCTCAGTCTTTATTTTATCGATTGTAAAAAAATATAAATCAACAAAACTATACTACTTTTTTTCACTACTGTCAACGAATTATTCTTTTTTAGATTCACGATTTGAATCCATCATTCCTCCAATAGAATATAACCTCCGGTGTTTTTCCGCCGGCTGAAATAAAGATGAGTATCTGATGTATTTTTCTGTGGGAACATATAGGAGATTAAATCTTCCAATGTGGCTTTTTTCAATCGCTGCCAGTTTCCCGCCCAGGCTCTGGTAGCAGAATCTGTGAAGATTACCTGATAATTCTCATCCATTCCAAGAAGAATCATGGTGTGGTAAGAGCCCGCAAAACGTTTGTCAAACCATTTCACAATACGACCATTTTCCCGTTTCATCCGGCTGGTCTCGATGACCACCGGTCTTCCGGATAACAGGTGTGCCCGGATTTCATTTTCCGCATCTCTATCCTGAAAATCTCCCACATACCGATGAGCAATCTGCTCTTTTTCCAAGATACAGGAAATTCCATAAAGAGATACGGGCATCTGTCTCGCTATATGTCTGCTGTAATTCTTCTGCCACACCTTTTCCGGAAAATATTTCTTTTCCACCTGTTTAATGGTCTGGTCAGGCCGAAGGTTTCGGTATTCCGGCTTGTAAGCTGCCAGCAATGTGGTAAGCGAGCAGCAGGCACATCCATGACGGGTCATATATTCGCTGTAATCACCATAGTTTTCCGCTTTTTGCTGAAAAATCGGGTATTCTCTTATGCTTCCATCGACACCGGTCACTGTGATATTCAATTGTTTTCCGTCTAATTTTTCCAAAAGAGAGGCAGGACACAAAAACTGTCGCCCTGCCCCATCTTTCCGGAAAATCATTGTTCCGTATGTAATATCCATAATTTTAGAATTTAAAAATTGCAACACCGTATGCTGGTAAATTGTAAGCGATGGAGTATTTTCTATCATCGGCTTCTTTTTTCTCCGGTTTGTATACTTCCGGTCTCTTCTTGCCACTTCCACCGAATTCTTTTGCATCACTGTTCAGAATCAATGTATGTTTTCTTCTGCATGTAGTTCCCACTCTATAGTCCGGTCTGTCTACCGGGGTGAAGTTGCAGACAAACAGAAGATTGTTCTTACCACTTTCAGAATGTCTTGCAAAGGAGAAAATACTTCTGTCACCATCGTTGGCATTGATCCATTCAAATCCTTCCGGCCAGCAGTCATACTCGTATAAACATTTGTTTTTATTGTAAATATGAAGGAGGGCTTTCACAAAACTCTGTAACTGACGGTTTCTGTCTTTCTCCAGCAGATCCCAATCTAATTCTCTTGCTTCACTCCACTCACGATGCTGCGCAAAATCCTGTCCCATGAAAAGAAGTTTCTTACCTGGATGTCCAAGCATAAAGGAATATCCTACCATCAGGTTTTTAAATTTATCATCATAAAGGCCCGGCATCTTCTCGATCATGGAGCATTTCAGATGTACGACCTCATCATGCGATAATACAAGCATATAATTTTCAGAATATGCGTACATCATGGCAAAATTCATCTTACTATGATTATATTTTCTGAAATATGGATCCAGTTTCATATATTCAAGGAAATCATGCATCCATCCCATGTTCCACTTGAGGCTGAATTCCAGTCCGCCGTACTCTGCCTTATCGGTTACTTTTGGCCATGCAGTAGATTCCTCAGCAATCATCAGCACACCTGGATTCCGTTTTTTCACAACGGAATTTAAGTGACGGAAGAACTCGATAGCTTCCAGATTCTCATTGCCGCCATACTGATTAGCTACCCACTGTCCGTCATTTCTTCCGTAATCCAGATAAAGCATGGATGCCACCGCATCAACACGAAGACCATCAATATGATATTTCTCCAACCAGAACAGTGCGTTACAAATCAGGAAATTCTTTACTTCATGTTTGCCGTAATCAAATACTTTGGTACCCCAATCCGGATGTTCACCCTTTCTCGGATCGGCATATTCATAGAGGCATGTTCCATCAAATTCAGCCAGTCCAAAGGCATCTCTTGGGAAATGTGCCGGTACCCAGTCAAGAATGATTCCGATCTTATTCTTATGAAGATAATCTACCAAAAACTGAAAATCTTCCGGAGAACCGTGGCGGGATGTCGGAGCAAAATAATTGGTAACCTGATATCCCCAGGAGCCATCAAATGGATGCTCTGCGATTCCCATCAGTTCAACATGGGTATATCCCATCTCTTTCACATACTCTGTCAGTTCCACTGCCAGTTCCCGATAGTTGTAATATCCGTCCTCATCCTCTTCTGTCGCTTCATGTCGCTTCCAGGAACCCGGATGAACCTCATAAACAAACATCGGACTCTTCTTCTCGTCAAATTTCTCCCGTTTCTTCATCCACTTTACATCGTGCCATTCAAAATCGGAAATATCGGCCACGATGGAAGCGTTATTTGGACGTTTCTCAGCATAGTATCCATATGGATCCATCTTCATCAATGTGTTTCCAGCCTTGGTTTTAATGGCATATTTGTAAATCTCGCCCACTTCAAGATCCGGAATGAAAAGTTCATAAATTCCCATCGGTTCCAGACGTTCCATCGGATTCGCTTCCTGATCCCAGTCATTGAAATCACCGACTACAGAAACCGCCGCTGCATTCGGTGCCCAAACTGCAAAATATACGCCGGACTTGCCCTCGATGGTCATAGGACGCGCACCTAATTTATCATATAAATTATAATGAGTTCCTTCACCAAATAAATACTGATCAAATTCGGTTATAAAACCTGTACCCTGAATTAAATTGGTATCCTGCATTTCAGCAACCTCCCTATGTTAGCTTTTATTCAGTATACCATAAAACGAAGTAAAATACATCGACAAATTCGGCAATTTGACGTACAAAAAAAGGATGTTCTCTGTATAATACAGGGAACATCCAACATCAATCTTTTTTATTCAGAAATCACCTTAATCCATCCTTCCGGTGCCTCGATATGGCCCATCTGGATTCCTGTCAGAGTATCATATAATTTCTTGATGACCGGTCCCATCTCATCCATTCCACTTGGGAAACAGATTTCTTCTCCGTGATCTACAATCTTACCAACCGGTGAGATTACTGCAGCAGTACCGCAAAGACCGCATTCTGCGAAGTCTTTTACTTCATCAAATAATACTTCTCTGTGTTCTACTTCCATACCCAGATAATGTTCTGCCACATACATCAGAGAACGACGGGTGATAGATGGAAGAATACTGTCTGATTTCGGTGTTACCATCTTTCCATCTTTTGTGATAAAGATGAAGTTTGCGCCGCCAGTTTCCTCTACTTTTGTTCTGGTTGCAGGATCCAGATACATATTCTCATCGTATCCCTGTGCATGAGCATCCATGATCGCATGTAAACTCATAGCATAGTTAAGGCCTGCTTTGATATGTCCTGTTCCGTGAGGTGCTGCACGGTCAAAATCAGAAACACGGATTGTGATTGGTTTTGCGCCGCCTTTGAAATATGGGCCTACCGGTGTGACAAAGATACGGAACTGATATTCATCTGCCGGTTTTACTCCGATTACCGGATTAGAACCAAACATATATGGACGGATGTATAAAGTTGCTCCGGAACCAAACGGAGGAACATAGGCAAGGTTTGCCTGAACTGTCTTCACAACTGCTTCTACAAATTTATCTTCCGGATATACCGGCATTTCCAGTCTTCTACAGCTGTCTGCCATACGGGATGCATTTAAGTCAGGGCGGAAACATACAACCTTTCCATCCTCTGTTGTATAGGCTTTTAAGCCCTCAAAACATGTCTGAGCATACTGAAGAACACCTGCACATTCGTTAATTACAACATTCGCATCGTCTGTGATGACACCTTCATCCCAGGCTCCATCCTTGTAATTTGTGACAAATCTTGCATCTGTCTGCTGGTAACTGAAACCGATATTACCCCAGTCAATGTTTTTCTTTTCCATTGTTAAAACTTCCTTTCTATATTCGAAATCGAATTCTGTATTGTAAATGATACCTTCTCTTAAAATTATATGATATTTGTATTAATTCTGGTATTTCCGAATTTGATTTCATATCCGAATTTGCAACCATTGTACCACAGTTTCTTCAATATTTCCATGGATATTCCTTGGTTTTCTAAAAAAATGCAATAATTTTTTTAATCAATTTCATTTTCGAATCCTTCTTTTGTCATTGAAGCTGTACCTCCTGTCAGAGCGACAAAGCCCACAGGCTCTGAATAGGGAAAACCGCAGAGAAAAAGACAAGCCGGGACTACGAAAAATCCCGGCTATGCAATATAATATATTAAATTTTTTTACGTTTATTCCGGATTCACGAGAATATAACCGCCACAGGCACTTTCTTTTGTGTAGTATGCAGCTGTCGAGGTTACATTGCTGCTGGAAAACATATACGGAATTAAGCTGACCAACGAAGTATATTTGAGCCTTCCACAGGTTCCAAATGTAGATGCTCTGTTTGCAGAATCCGCCACAATAGCCATTCCCGTATCAGTGAGTCCTAAAATAACCATGGTATGCTTACTTCCTGAACTGGCCCAGGTAGTATCTTTCTTACCGGTACTTCTATTTTTATCTTTCACGATAATCACAACCGGATTACCTGTTTTGAGATGCTGGGTAATTTCATTCAGTGCCTGTACATCATCAAAACTTCTCACATACTGATTATTGATTCCCTGAGAAGAAAGAACCTGACTGATTCCGTAAAGAGAAAGAGGCATTTTTTTCGAATCAGATTTACTATAATTCGTAGTATACGCACTTCCAAATAAATTTTTCTCGATTACTTCTATCATTAATGCCGGAGTGTATCCTTCACCTTTATATCCAGTCAATACTGTTGTCACTGCACAGGCTGCACAGCCATGACCCCCTATATAATTTGGATAAACACTACTTTTATTTTGTTCATATCCTTGTCCAAAAATCGTATAAGTCCTTTGATTCGGATATCCTTCCACCGACACGGTATACTGTGCTGTCTTCGTATTTAACGATAAATCACTCATCGGCGTCACAATATTTCCCGGACTTACCACTGTCACCTTGCATTGTAATGTAACAGTTCCCACTTTACAACTGATCACAGACTGTCCCATCGTTGCTGTTGCGGTAACCATTCCGTTGTTATCCACAGTTGCCACTGCCTGATTAGAAGAACTCCAGACCGGAATATAATCACCTTTACCCGATACGCTTAACTGCTGCTGCGTATTTACCTGCATCCGAAGAGCAGTATTATTGATCATCGGCACATATACTTTGCATTTCAGTGTTCTTCCGTTGGTTTTACAGGTAATCACAGCGCCTCCGGCACCTTTTGCTTTTATCTTTCCTTTGGAAGAAACGGAAACAACCGCTGCGTTGCTCGTTTTCCATTTGGTATTCTTTCCATTTTTTATCTTAAAGGTATAGGTTCTTCCTTTTGTCATCGTCAGCTTTGTTGCACTGATTCCAACTACGGTGACTCTACAGTAATATTTCCTTTTTCCCACTTTTGCAGTGATGGTCGCCTTACCACCTTTCACTGCAGTGATCATTCCGGTTTTCTTATTTACCGTAACAATTTTTGTATTGCTGGATGTCCATTTTGCTTTTGCACTGGTTCCTTTCAGCTTCAACTGTTTTGATTTTCCCTGTCCCAGTTTAATGGACGTATAATTAATACGTGTTGCGGCATTCACTTCTGACTGATTTCCCGGCAAAAACATTAATCCCAAAACAAGAATAATCCCTGTCAACAGCCATCTCATATGTTTGTTTTTTCTTTTGTCCTTCATTGTAGCTCCTTCAACCATAACTCTGCTAATGTTTTCATACCTGCTTTATTCGGATGCACACCATCTATGGTTTCATATTCCATATTATATTTTCCGATATCTGCTATGTAAACCTCAGTTTCTTTGGCCACCTGACGAATGATATCTGAATAAATCTTTTGAGAAATACAGCCATCTGCATTAAAAAAGAGTTCCTCATGGGAATCATCAATATATCCTCTTAATAAAGTGGCACAGTATATCTCCGTTTCCGGATAGAACTGTTTTATCTTCTGCAACATCTTTCGATATTCAAAATGAAATTCTTCCGGGAGAACACTGAAAGCCCAGTCATTCATACCCATGGCTATCAGAATTACATCCGGCTGACCTTTGTCTGCCAGGGTTTTCAATCTGCTTTCCGATGTGCCCGATGTTGCCATGTGACCGGAAACCAGGCTGCCGGCATAGGAATTATTAACACCTAATTTGCCTCCAAGTCCGTCAATCACCTGCATCCACCAGGTATCTTCCGGTTGAAATATTCCTGCTTCCTTTTTCATCCAGATATCATAAAATACAGCTTCTGCCGGTGTATATCCGGCAAAAGTACTGATAGAATCACCCAATATGGAAAAAATCTTCTTCTCCTTTGTCATTCCGTTCGCCCCCTTCCACGGAATTATTTTTTCACGCTGAAAATGACACCAATTACATCTGGTCCTGCATTGGCGGCCACTGCTGCTCCAATCTGATAGCTTTCGGTAGGTCCGTATCCCACCTTCTCTGTCATTTTCTCAATCATCTCATCCAACTTGTCAACATTTCTTCCATATACGATCTGATATTCCGCACCCGGCTCCATATCTTTGATTGCCAGATCCGCCACCTTAGCCAGTAGTTTCTTATCTCCACGACATTTGGATGCTGTAGTAATCTCATGATCCCAGATCTTCATGATCGGTTTGATTCCCAGTTTATCTCCCACAAAAGCCGCAGCACTCGGGATTCGTCCGGATTTACCTGCATATTTCAGCGTATACATACCAAAATAGATTCGGCGACACGGAAGCTCATCAGACAAATATGCGGTAATCTCATCAATGGATGCCCCGTCTTTTACCATCTGCCCTGCCACCAGAGCCGGATGTCCATAGCCGCCGGAATAATTACCTCCATCAAATGTATGAACAGTAATTTTCCCTTCACATTCCGGATGCTCTTCAAAAAAAGAATCAATTGCCATGACAGAATTCTGATAAGTTGCAGATCCCTCTGAATTAATCAATACCAGAACAATATCAGAATATCCTTTCTCATAATATTCATAGTACATCTCTTCAAAATGGAAACTGGTAATCTGTGAAGTTTTCGGAATCTCATCATATTGATCCATTAATGCATAAAAACCATCGTTATCAAAATCCACACGACTGATGTAAGACTTATCCCCGATCACAACCGGAAAAGGAATGATATCCACATCGTACTTTTTCTCCAATTCGTATGAAATGTCACTGACTGAATCCGTAATAATTCGAATTTTTCCCATATTTTCTTTCTATCCTTCCAATATCATATATGCACCCCAATCCATGTATCATCAACACGGTTTCTGCCTTTATCAGAGTCAAAAATCCTGTGTTACAGATTGAGGGATGTTCGTTGTCATGAGTATATTTTATACTCGTTCCTATTATAAGCGAGCAAATTTTTTATGTCAACGTTCCCTCAGATATTTCTAGTTTATCAACACAAACTGACGCAAATATGTCTTTTCGTACACTGGCAGAAAAAAATGTTCTACTAAATAGATAAAGAGCCGGGAAAATCATTCCCGACTCCTTATCCATTATATGATATATTATTCTCTCTTCACAATTAATCCTGCTCAACACAAGCCATAGCCAAACCTGTTGCAACTGCATTTCTAGGGCCTTCACATCCACGGATATTACCACGTCCGGCTACGATCTCATACTGTGCCAGAGCGTCAGTTACAAGATTAGGAATCTCAAAATCAAGAGCAGATCCGCCAACCATTACAACGAACTGAATATCCTTCGGACTTCCGGTCGGACTTACCTTGGATAAGGAACGAATTGCATTGGTCACAAATACTTTCTTCTTTGCTTCCATACGAACTTTTTTCACTTTCTCCAGAGATTCTACTCCTTCCAGAGGTACAAGCTCGTCATCCTCTTTAACAAGAACAACTTTGGCAAATACGGATGGATCCAGCGGTTCATTGAAGAACTGTACGGTTCCGTCCTCATGACGAATATGGAACAGACTTTCCACCAGTGCCAGAGGATACTTTTTGATGTCTTCTGCCATATCAAAATCATCCAGACCAAGCTCTGACTGAATAAGCAGGGATACCATGTTACCTGCACCGGCAAGATGAATCAGTTTAACCTTACCCTCTCTGTTAATAATAGAAGCATCTGTTGAACCGGCTCCCATATCTACGATAGCTAATGGAATGTTCGTTCCCGGAGTTGTGAGAGCTCCCTTGATTGCCATATCTGCTTCCACACCACCGACATAAACAGGGACTCCAAGCTTCTCGGTAAGAACTTCTGCAATCATCTCCATCTGCAGTCTGTCTGACTTAACCATCGCTGCGATTCCAACAGCATTCTCAAGGGAGAATTCGTCGGCAATACCACCTTTAACTTTCTGTGGATTAAAGGTATCTACTGCGAGAATATCCTGAATCTTAATATCTTTTTTATGCTTATTGGTCAGGCCGGCCATAACACGACGAACCTTGTCCAGCATGTTGCCGGCATTGGTTCCGACCTCGCCCTGAATATCTTCAATATCAACGATGGCAGCCACACCTTCCATAATGCGGTCAGCACCTTCATCGACATCCACAACAACTTCCTTTCTGGATCCGATAATGGTAATCGTACCCGCCTTGATGCTCCTTTCTTTTACATCTCCTTCCGGAGTCTTGATAACAACACCAGAACGGGTTCCGATCAGAGAACGGGCAATTGGAACCACTCTCTTGGTCTCTTCCGAAGACAGATTAAATAATGTAGCAATTCCGTAAGGATTAGAAAGTACAGATACCACACTTCCAATCGGAGCAACTTCAATCGCACACTCCATCCCCAGAGGAACTTTCTCAATCATTGTCACTTCGTCAATAACAGGAATTTTTTTATTCAGACGGTTATTCAGAAGATTACCGTCGTCTGACTGCATAATAGCACCCGTAACAGTCACATTATCCTTCACCGCATTCATTCGGTCTGCTGCTTCTGCGAAAGACACTTTGGATGGCACGATGACAATGACATCCATCTTATCAGTAATTTTGGAAAGCTGATCAACCATGACAGAAACACCAACACCAATTCCAGTTCCTCCCGGAGTAGTAGGATTGTGTCCGATTACAGTGGATTCTGTAATTACTGTTTCAGAAATAGTCTCCATAGCCACATCACCAATAACAGGCGCAGCCTCATTAATTCGAATCTCCTGCAGATCAGAATAATCCATACCGAGTTTATCAAGCGCATTCCTCAGGGACATGAAAACACCGTTAATATTCTTTAAGGTACCTTTAATACCTGTAGTTGGACCGATACCGCTGGCCAAAAACTCGATGTCCTTCCCTTCAATTCTAGCAATTGCGACCTCTGTTGTAGCATTCCCAATATCCACACCCGCTACATATTTCATATCTCTCCATCCTTTCCTGCCTGGAAAAGACTCCTGTCAGAATCTTTTCTTAGTGAGAATTATCTCTTCTGATAAAAAGCATAACAATCTGATTAAATTATATCATTCCTGTTTCAGCCGGTCAAACATTAACAAACATAATTTCTTGATGAAGATTACAAAAAAACACAACATTTTGTTCTTTTCTATTCTATGATTGGTAATCTTTTGCTAAAACGTTTCCTTCCTTGACATTTATGTAAAATCACGATAAAGTATTTAATTAGAATCATATTACGGACACATCTATATTTTACAATTGATAACGTGTTGCGTAAAAACTAATACACATATTTTAAGGGAGGACGATTATGACTTTAAAACTAAAGAAACTCTCTGTTCTGTTCCTGACTGGTGTAATGGTCTTTACTATGGGCTTTGGCACCTTCACTGCAAAGGTACAGGCAGAAACAGCAGCTGCGACAACTGAGAACACAGCTACCGGTTTCCGAAAAGAGAATGGTAAGACCTATTATTATAAAAATGGTGTTGCTCTCACCGGATGGCAAAAGATCAAAGGCAACATCTACTACTTCGACAAAAAGAAAGGTGGAGCAGCTGTCACAGGATGGAATTATTTAAAGAGTTACAGCGGCGGAAAGACCAAATACAAATATTTCTTCAAAAAGAATGGTGTTCTTGTCACAGATTTATTTTCTTATAAGAAAAGCTACATTAAATCTCCGATGACAATCAAGGTTAACCTCACCACTCACAATGTAACTTTCTATCTTTACGATTCCAAGAAAAAAGCTTACATTATTCCAGCTAAAACCGTAATCTGCTCTACTGCCCGTGATGGTAAGAGTACAAAAGTCGGACATTTCCGTCTGGAAAAAACATCAGCAAGAAAGTGGTTCATCTACAAGAAGAGCAATCCATGGCATTATTATCAGTACGGTGTTCACATTAAGGGTGCTACCAGCTGGTTCCACTCCACCATGTACAGAACCACAAATAGAAAATCTCTGATCGTTACCGGATCTGCAGGTTACAATCGTCTTGGAACCAACCAGACTACAACATGTATCCGTCTTCAGGCTGTAAATGCCAAATTAATTTATGATATTGCTACAAAGACAAACAAAAAAGCCCGCGTTTGGGTTGATGTATACCGCTCCAAAGACAAAGGACCTTTCGGACAGGTAAAATTAAAAGATACCACCGGAAAACTTTCTTCCAAGCAGAAATACGACCCTACCGATCCTGCCTTTGCAAAATAATATATCAGCAACAAAACAAAAACCGGAAGAACTCTCCTGAAATCATTCAGAAAAGAATCTTCCGGTTCTTTTTTATTCAATAACTCAATTCCACCACATCCTTATTTTCCGGATTTACAACCACTTTTACTGACTGAATGGTTTGATACGTGTAATTGTAAAATCGTTTTTCTTTTAAGTTCTGGAGTATTTCATCTTTGTAATTCATGAATGATGTAAACTCATTCTGATCTACTGTAACAGGGTTTACATAGTAAGTAACATAAAGACAGTTTTGAGGGGTTCCATCTTCTGCTGTGTAATCATCATATTCCATATATTCATCTTTACCAATATGAATATCCTGCACATTTTCAGAATTATATTCCACCACAAACTGAATCTGGTCTTTCGGCACCTTTTTGGAGGTTTCCAGAGTCATTTTCTGTCCATCAGAACCATAGGATTGTACATTCACTTTCGTATCATCATTTTCTCCCCGGTATAAAGTTTCTTCAAAAGTATCGGTTTGTACGGTATCTCCTCCTATTTCTTTCTCACCCAGATACTCAAAGGAAGAGTATTCGGAAATGGCTATCCCTGTTCCAATACCGCAGAGTAAAACACCTGTTACCAGTACTGCCAGAAGGATTTTTCTGTAATTATTGCGAATCTTCATCTCTATTCTTTCCTCCCATTTTTTATTAAAGTCGAACGCACGTGAGACTTTGCGCCGGATTCAGTCTGCATAGCAGACAATTTTCTTTTCGAATCCGTGCGCATCCTCGCGGAGCGTTTATCTATCTCGCCACAACATCTGTCCTGCGACAAATAATATAACTAAGCATGATTAATCCGCAGGCACTGCAACACAAAACAACTCCAAATACTCCTATCGTAATCCCGATGAGAGGATATCCCTGCATTAGCAGAATAAGCAGCACTCCAAGTCCAAATACCGCAAATAAATCAACAACGATAATGGGTATCGCAATTAACAGAAGTAATAATTTCACACACCATCCAACAATACTTTTCATTGTTTTCCATACCTCCCCAGGCCATTCTTTTCCTTCGTCATTTTGCCTCCTTGCCTGGCATGTCGAAGAGATTTGATCTTTCTTATTCTGAAAAAAATTCTTCTTCTCTTTTTCTTTTCGAGAGGCTTTTCTCTCTTCTCTGCGCTTTTTCTGCTGTTCCAGATATCCTGAAAAAGAATTTTTCTTTCCTCCAAGAACTTTTCCTGCTTTTCTTCTTACAGATTCCTTTCCTTTACTTTTTTCTTCTGTTTCCAATACTCTAAAATCCGGATCAATGTGATAGGCTTCCAGCAGTTCTTCTACAAGACTGTCAATATCACCAAAATCTTCTATTGCTTCTTTCTCACTCATTCCACTTTCTACCTTCATATCAATATGCTGCGAATATTCTGCCAGCATATCCTGCCTCTCTCTCTGATCCAGAACTTTCAAACGACTTTCCAGTTCCTTTAAAAATTGTTCTTTATTCATGACTTTGCTCCTTTAAAAAATTATTCACATTTTTACTGAAATCTTCCCATTCTTTCCGTAATTCATCCAGATGCAAGATTCCCGCCGCTGTGAGATGATAATACTTTCTGGGCGGTCCTTCGGTGGATTCCCTCAAATAAGTTTCAAAATAATGCTCATTGGTCAGCCGCTTCAAAATCGGATAAATGGTTCCTTCTTTTACATTGACTACTTTCGAAACTTCTGCAACCAGTTCATAACCATACATATCACGATTCGAGACAGCGACAAGAACGATTAATTCCAAAACTCCCTTTTTAAATTGTGCATTCATTCAAGTGCTTCCTTCCTATACCAACTCCGGCTAGCTGGTACACTGCAGTATTAGAACAAATTTTTTACGAACAATGCACCAGATGCTGATTATCCTTTTGGAGTTTTTGTGATGTTAGTACTATATTATACTAGGTACTATATATAGTCAAGTACTATGAGTTTATGAGTTCTTACGGGTATCTCTTTTTTAATATATCTGCCATAAAAAATATGATTTCTTTCTTAAAGTCATGAATCTCAAAAAGACTGATGCACAAAAAAGAAACCATTGATATACTAATGTACTCAAATGGTTTCCTTTATGATCAGAGTATACTTTTTATTTAGTGCAGTAAACCTTTACATTCGCTTTATAATCTCCCTTTTATATTCCAGGAAGGTATCGGTCAGATAAAAATCTTCTGCTCTCGGTTTCTTTTCTTTTATGATGATCTCATCTTTAATCTCTCCGGGTGAACCGTTCAAAATGTAAATCCGGTCGGAAAGAAGAATCGCCTCATCGATATCATGGGTGATAAACAACGTGGCAAGATCGATATGTTCCATGACATCCAGATACCACCGGTGAATGTTTGATTTCGTGATGGTATCCAGTGCACTGAATGGTTCATCTAAAAGAGCTACTCCGCCAGACGATAAATAGGTTCGAAGGAGAGCTGCTCTCTGGCGCATCCCTCCGGATAACTGGCAAGGATATTGGTACTGGGTTCCTTCCAGACCAAATTCTTCAAATAGAGGATTGGCCTTTTCTCTGGCGTCTTTTTTCTTTATTCCATGCAGTACAAGTGGAAGAGATACATTATCAATAATCTTCTTATGTGGAAAAAGCAAGTCCTTTTGCATCATATAACTGATCTTGCCGGGTTGGGACGTAATGTCTTCACCTTCCAGGAAAACTTTCCCTTCTTCCGGGGTAATGAGGCCGGATAACACATGAAATAATGTAGTCTTTCCGGAACCACTCACACCCAGCAAAGAGACCAGTTCTCCTTTGTGCAGTTCGATATTAATATCTTTAATGATCGTTCTGCCGCCATATTGTTTTGTGACATGCTCTGCTTTTAATAATGCCATAGTGTCACCTTTCATTTTCTCCATTATTGTGGAAGATAATCGTTGGAATATCCGATTCCTGTCAGATCTTTTGTGGTCAGCTTATTTTCATATAACCAGCTGTAGAAGCCGTCCCATCTTTCCGGATCGATAACTCCCCAGCCCTCTGCGTCAGCAATATACTGCTCGGACAGCCATTTCTGACTTGCATAAACCAGTTCTTCAGAACCCTGCAGGGATCCGGTATCGTCTCCGGCAATCAGCATATCCGCTGCTTTTTCCGGTTCTTCCACTGCATATTCATATCCTTTTTTGGTTGCCGACAGAAATGCTTTGGCTACTTCCGGTGATTCACTTAAGAAATCATTATTTGCAATCATAACAGGAGTATAGTAGTCAAAGACAGGGTTGATATCTTTGAAATTCCAGTAATCACAGTCCACACCTTCTACCTCTGCGTTGATGCCGCCCCAGCCATAGAAGATCCAGATGGCGTCAGTCTGATGAGCTGCCAGTGCAGCCGGCTCGTCTGTCACATCATTTGGAATTAATGTTACTTTACTGAAATCTCCGCCATCGGTTGTCACTACATTTTCCAGCATGGCAAGTTCTGTCGGGGATTCCCAGGTAGAATATGTTTTACCTTCCAATCCCTTCGGGCTGTCGATTCCGTCACCGGCTCTAGAAATGATACCGGAGGTATTGTGCTGAATCAGACCTGCTACAGCTGTAATTCCCAGCTCACTTCCCTCATCAAGAGCCGCAGCCATAGTATCCTGGGCCTCGATAGCAAACTGTGCCTGTCCGGAAGCACACATGGTTGCTGCACCATTTTCCGGTGGCTGAACAATCTCCACGTCTAAGCCAGCTTCCTCATAGTAACCCAAAGCTTTCGCTGCATAGATTCCGGTGTGGTTGGTGTTTGGTGTCCAGTCCAGACAAAACGTAATCTTAGTCAATTCTTTTCCTGCTTCTGTGGAATCCGTTTCCATTTTATTATCTGTTGAACCGCAGGCTGCAAGCCCCAGCACCATAGATGCGGAAAGTACCGCTGCGGTCATTTTCTTAACTATATTCATTCTCATTTTTTCTCCTCTCGTTTCTCGGCGGCAATCCATGGCATGGACACCCTTCGAATCATGTTGACCACCATCATTAATAGAAGACTGATCACAACAATAAAAATAATCACTGCAAACATTTTATCAAAAGCATAGGCTTTTTTTACCCTGGTCATATACACGCCGAGACCATTGAATCCGCCCAGCCATTCGGAAATAACTGCCCCCACAACAGCATAGGAAGCGGAAATTTTAAGTCCGGCAAAAAAATGTGGCATAGCCGCAGGTACTTTCACATGACCGAAAATCTGAAGCCGTGATGCTCCTATGGCTCTCATCAGATCAATGGAATCCCGGTCCACACTTTTATAACCATCCAGCAAACCGACTGTAATTGGGAAAAAAGTAGTGATTACCACCAGAGTAATCTTCGGTGCCATTCCAAATCCCATCCACAGTACCAGAACCGGTGCAATGGCGATGGTCGGAATGGTCTGGGTAATAATCATAATCGGATAAAGAGCCTGATTTAAAATCAGGAAATGATCCATCAAAGTCGCTGTCACAAAGGCAAGAGCAATACCGATCATTAATCCGTAAAAAGCCTCCTGCAATGTAATTCTGGCATGCATCATGATAATGGAAAAATCATGAATCAATGCGCTTACCACGTCAACAGGAGAAGGCAGCATATACGCTGGTATGGAATCTGATTCACAAAGACCGAACCAGAGCAGTAAGATAAGCCCTAGGGCGACAACAGCCGGCAGCTTACTGGTGATGCTTTGTAACTTTTTTGTCAATGGTCAGCACATCTCCTTCAGGTTTATAAGAAATCTTCACGTAGGTATTCATGCTCTGACAGCCTGCCTTCGCCGCAACCAACTGGCAATTTTTCACGATTTCCATCAATTGATTGTAGTCTCCTTCAATGGAAGTCTCACATGGTCCCACATAGTAACTTAATCCTGTAGATTTGATATAATCAATCACTTCATCTACAATACGGATGATTTCTTCTTCATCCTGCACATTTGGCAAAACCTGAATTGCAACACTTGCGTTCATTTTCATTCCTCCTGGTTCTGGTCTGAATGTTCTTCTGTTTCTACATGATCTGATAGAAATCAGACAACAAAAGAACTGGTAAAAAGGTTCTATTAACAAAAGAAAAGCACCTGCTAATACGGGCGCTATCCATAATCTTCCATACTTCCTTCGCTGGCATTATCCAACAGGTTCAAAGGGTCTAAGGGCTACCTTACTCTCAGCTTCTATTCGCGAAACTCCCCTGATTTTTCTTTTTTATCTTAAACGAATACAGTATAGTACAAAAAACTGAAATAAACAAGCATATTTTTCTGACAAATTCTTTCCAGTTTTAACTTTTTATGTTAGAATAATTATTTAAATGATACTGAATATTAAATAAAGGGGGGTTTTTATGTTTTCTATTATTTCATCCATCAACTCTGCCGTAAATAACTTTATCTGGGGACTTCCGGCCATGATCTGCATCATTGGAGTCGGTCTTTATCTCAGTTTCCGGACAGGTTTCGTGCAGATTCGTAAATTTCCATTCGCCATCAAAAATACAGTAGGAAAGATTTTTCATAAATCAGAGGCTGCTGATGGTGCTATCACTCCATTTCAGGCAGTCTGTACTGCTCTTGCAGGAACAGTCGGAACAGGCAATATCGCCGGTGTCGCCGGTGCCATCGCCATCGGAGGTCCCGGTTCAGTATTCTGGATGTGGATTTCCGCCCTTCTCGGTATGTGTACCAAATTTGCCGAGGTAACACTTGCTGTTCATTTTCGCGAAAAAAATGAGAAAGGTGACTGGGTAGGCGGTCCTATGTACTATATTAAAAACGGTCTATCCTCCAACTGGCACTGGCTGGCAATCCTCTTTTCCGTTTTCGGCGTTCTTACCGTATTCGGAACAGGAAATGCCACTCAGGTAAACACCATCATCACCGCCATCGATTCCGCTTTACTAAACTATAATATAGTTTCCGACTCTAGAGTTTCCACACTGAATCTCATCATCGGTATCATCATCGCCATCGTTGTGGCCATGGTCCTTCTCGGCGGAGTAAAAAGAATCGGAAAAGTAACAGAAAAACTGGTGCCATTTATGGCTCTGTTATATGTCGTTCTTTCCATCGGTGTTATTGTGATTAATTTCCAGCATGTACCCGCTGTTTTTGCATCTATTTTTGAGGGTGCATTTCATCCGACAGCTGTGACCGGTGGAGCCATCGGCTCCATGTTCATCAGCATGAAAAAAGGCGTTTCCCGAGGAATTTTCTCTAACGAAGCAGGACTTGGAACCGGTTCTATCGCCCATGCCACCGCAGATACCTCCCATCCGGTACAGCAGGGATTGTTCGGCATCTTTGAAGTATTTACCGACACCATCGTCATCTGTACTCTGACTGCTTTTGTTATCTTATGCAGCGGAATAGAATTTCCATTTGGTGTTTCCGCCGGAGCCGATCTTACCATCCTGGGCTTCACCAGCACCTACGGCAACTGGGTTTCCATTTTTACCGCTGTTGCTCTCTGTTGTTTTGCCTTCTCGACAATCATCGGATGGGGACTATACGGTTCCCGCTGCATCGAGTTTATCTTCGGTACCAAAGTCATCAAACCGTTTATGGTCATCTATTCTCTGGTAGCCATCCTCGGTGCCACCGTAGATCTGGGATTACTGTGGGATATTGCAGATACCTTCAACGGACTGATGGTCATCCCGAACTTAATCGGTGTCTTCCTTCTGTCCGGCACTGTCATACGGCTTACAAAAGAATATTTTGCAGAACATAAGTAAATAATAAGGTAAATTAGAATAAAAGGTCCGCTCGCGGAACTCTCGCGCCGAGCGCGGTCGTGAAAACGACATCTTCTTATCGCGCGAGTGCGCATCCTCCCGGAGGGGAGCATATTGCTTTTTACTGCCATTCTTCTATCACACAAGAATGATGTTTCTTCTCTTTTCTATCTGCATCATATCCAAGATATCCCAGATGGATGAGTGCCGTTAACGCATTGTCTTTCGATGCAATGGAAGAAAAGTCGTTCTGAAACGTATTTGTATTCACACGAACTTTTCCACCTGCTAACATCGACATAATGTCATCTTTTCAACCCACATAATTCATGGTAATGAAGGTGTTGATTGATGCAAAAGCAGATGTATTTTGACAGTAAGAATCAAAATCCTGCCTTTTCATTGTCATAGATACCGAATTTGGATTATACATGTGTTTTCCATCAATGAGATAACCATTGTACCATGCCCTGGTACTATCAAAGTCCATATTGTGTTCTTTACAAAGGGCTCTCACTTCTTCCTCTGTAAATCCATAGTACTCCGTGATCGGTCTTGATTTTAACATAGTAAATTTTTCAAAGTTATTAAGAGCTGATTCATCCTTAATCTTCTTGATTGGCAAAATGCCAGTGATATAGCCTAACGCCAAATAAAAACATTTTTTATATCTTTATAAATATTTTCTACAATGTTATCCTTATAAAAATCCCAAAAGGAAGAAATATCAAATATTATATTTTCCCCCGAAGAGCGTGGCAAGGTAAAAAAAGAAAAGACAGGCAAAAAATCTGCCTGTCTAAACCTGACTGTCTCTTAGAAATACACCAGCTCTTCTTCCGGTTTTTCTGCCGCTTCGATTCGTTTCGCATACAAAACCGGACCTTTATCGCCGTATTCTTTATTAAACTCTATCTTTATTTCTGCGGTGAGTGTGACCCACATTTTATTTTTCAACGATTTGATAGTAGAAGATTTTGCATGATTGGTGTGGCAGAGATATCCGATAAACTGAATATCATCGGCACAGCAGGTCATGGCATGGCGTCCCGGCACAAAACATCCCTTCGGAAGACGGATGGACTTGAATACCCTTGTCTTCATCACAATCGTTTTTCCATCATAAAGTTCCGGTCGCTCCATGGCATCAATAAACCAGATACCATAATCTTCATCTTCCAGATGAATCTCATCTCCATCAATATCAAACGGCAGGGAATCATCTTCTTCTCCCATATCATCCCCCATATCCGCTGACTCAAAAAGCACCTGCGCCCGACGGTTTACAGCTTTGATACTTCTACGATAAGTTGCCCTCGGTGTATCTGTCGTACATCGGTTCATGATGACCATTTCCGCTATCTTAAACATTTCCACAGCTAAAGAACGCATATTGTTCATATACAAATCAAAGGTTTCCGCATTGATCGTGACAATGGTCTGGAATACTACCAGAGGCGTATTGTCCATTTCCGTAAGCATTCGCTCCACCGACCACATACCATTATATTCGATGATGACACGATCTGGATAATACTGCAGTACTTTGCTGGTCAGAAAATCTTTGTTAAAATCTTCTTCCTCTTCTACATAAACAATGGTGGTGTTGGTTCTTTTTAAAAGCTCCTCATCGTACTCTTCCATTCCCTCTTCGCAGGCAAACAGAAGGGTCCTCTCTCCATCATTAAAATAATCTTCTTCCAGGGTATCCTGAATAAAGGTTGTTTTTCCGCTTTCCAGAAATCCCATAAACAAATATACAGGAATTTCCATTGATTTCTTTCCCGGCATGATATCCCCCTTTTATTATATCTGGAAGAGTTCTGCCAGCTTGTCTTCCTTAAGCTCAGAACCAATGACACAGATTCTGCCTGTATATTCTGCAGCACCATAACGAACTTCTTCTTCACCCGGAACCAGATCAAAATGAAGCCATTTGCCATTTTCATCCGGCACGATACCTTTGGCTCTCAGAATGATACCATACTCTGTGGAATCTTCCTTTGCCAGTTCTTCAAGAATATGACGAATGGTCTCTTCTGTATATTTTTTCGGAGTCTCTTTTCCCCAGCTGGTAAATACTTCATCGGCATGATGATGGTGATGTTCATGTCCGTGGTGATGATGTTCATGGTCATGTCCACAGCACCCTTCTTCATGATCGTGTTCTTCATGGTCATGATGGTGTTCGTGACCGTGTTCTTCATGATCATGGTGGTGTTCGTGATCGTGTTTTTCATGATCATGATGATGCTCATGGTCATGTCCACAGCACTCTTCTCCATGATCATGATGATGTCCACATTCCGGACAGATCTCTGCCGCTTTAAGCAGATCCTTTGCAAAATCATTCTCTCCTTCAATGACTTCGAGAAGCTGTGCTCCTGTCAGATCATCCCACGGTGTAGTAACGATTGGAGATTTGTCGTTGAGGGAACGAATCAGCTCAATGGCTTTCTCCAATTTATCTTCCTTCACATCCTGGGTACGGCTTAAAATGATTGCACTGGCAAATTCTACCTGATTCTTATAAAATTCACCGAAATTCTTCAGATACATCTTCGCCCGTTTGGCATCAGCCACTGTAATATGACTGTTTAAAACCACATTGTCTCCGTCAGCAACTTTCTGTACGGCCTTGATTACATCAGATAATTTGCCAACACCGGACGGCTCAATGATGATACGATCCGGCTCATACTGGGAAAGTACATCCTTTAAAGCAGTATTAAAATCTCCAACAAGAGAACAGCAGATACATCCGGAATTCATTTCATTGATCTGGATACCGGACTCTTTCAGGAAACCACCGTCAATTCCAATCTCACCAAACTCATTCTCAATCAGAACGACTTTCTCTCCTTTTAAGGCTTCCTCAATCAGCTTTTTAATCAGTGTGGTCTTTCCGGCTCCAAGAAAACCGGAAATAATATCTATCTTTGTCATTTTGAATCCTTCCTTCCTATAATTAAAGAAACACTCTATCATTTTTCTAACATCAATAGTATTTTATACTTTTTTTTAAAAAAAGCAACCCCACAGACACACAAATTAAATTTAGTGATTCTCTCTGATATTCGCAATCTGCTAAAATCCTTCTGCCAGTTTATTATTATCCGATGGAACGGAAGCCGGACCCATCTTAAATACCGGTTTCAGTAAAATAGGAGCAATGATTGTTGTGATGATTACCACAATAACAACCGGTCCCATCAGCTGTGTTCCCATCAGTCCAAGAGCCTCTCCCTTGCTGGCAACGATCAAGGCCACCTCACCACGGGAAATCATACCGACACCAATTCGGATGGCCTGATAATTTTTGTAATGACAAAGCTTCGCACCCAATCCGCAGCCGACTACTTTTGTAAGAATTGCTACTACTGTAAGAATCACAGCAAATGCAATAATCGTTCCATTCATTTTCGGCAACACTACTTTAAGACCGATGCTGGCAAAAAAGATTGGTGATAAATACAGATATGATACAATATCAAAACGGGATGCCAGATACGGTTCTTTCTGTGTCATGGAAATAATGATACCAGCAATGTAAGCTCCGGTGATATCCGCAACTCCAAAAAATTCCTCTGCTACATAAGCCATCACCAGACAGAATACAAAAGCAACGATGGTATGTCTCTGTAGTCCTACATTGGAAAGGTTACACCATCTGCTGTAAAACTGATAAAACAGATATCCTGCCACAGCAGCAAATACAAAAAATCCAACTATTTTCAAAAGTACGATACTGATTTTTACAGAACTGTCTGCCATACTGGTAATGACAGTAAGGGCAATAATACCTAAAATATCATCGATGACCGCTGCACCAAGAATCGCATTTCCGGAATGAGTTTTTAATTTGCCCAGTTCCTTCAACGTTTCCACAGTAATACTTACTGAGGTAGCTGTAAGAATCACACCGATAAAAATATTCTGTAAGATACTACTGCAACTGGCATCAGATTCCAGAACCCCCGGACGGTTAAATGCTGCTGCAACCAGATAGCCACCAATCAGAGGAACAACTACGCCGATCAGAGCAATCACAAAAGAAGCTTTTCCGGATTTTTTTAATTCCTCCACATCGGTTTCCATTCCGGCACAAAACATCAATACAACAACACCGACTTCCGCCGTCTTCTGGATAAAGTCAGTCTGGGAAATCACATCAAACATGCCCGGTCCCAAAATCAATCCGGCAAGCAGCGCACCGACCACCTGCGGCATATTAAATTTGCGGGTCACAAGTCCCAGTAATTTTGTTGATAATAAAATCATCGCAAGATCTAATAAAAATTTATATGTTTCCATTTCTATACCCTTCTTTCTGCATAAAATATTTTACAATGCCTTCTTTTCCCCCGCTCTATACATTCCTCACGTCTCTTCAAATACAATTTAATCAAAAATCCAACAGGACCTCCAAAAACCAGTACAAAGCAAACAATTATTGCAAGAACATTTTCTATCATATATTATGCATCTCCATTCTTTTTTCTAACAATCAGCCACTTTCCAATGACCTGCACCTGTAAAAAACAGGCGAACATTATTTTCTTTCCGATTTACAAATATTTTTTGAAATCAGATTATACGCGATGTTCTTTTTTTCCGTCAGAATAATGAATGTACCGCACAACAACCGCATTATCCGCCCCAGGGTCATAGGGGTACTCCTCTGCAGCGGCTAAACGATTGAGCTGCTTTTGTGGTATCAGCCTAAAAAAGCCCAAAAAACGGAAGTTTCTAAAAAAAGATTTTTCCTCTTTATCTTCAAAAACCTCCGAAACAGATTGGTTCAGCCTCTCTTCCATCTCTTCCGTAAGATAGTGATGCTGACCGCTATTATTTTTTTTCGTACCAATCAAACTTTCATGGTGTTCAGAGAAAGTGTACAAGAGCATGGAATGCACTTCCTTCATATAAAAACACATCCCGGATAGCAACAATATAATCACCATCAATTTACAAATGATCTTGTTGATTCTGTCTTTCTGCATCCTGTCTCACCTCGACAGGGATTCTACCACAATGGTTTTCACTTGGCAATAAAAAAATTACTATCAAAATATATTTTTTTATAAATAAAAGTATTTTGTGATAAAAAATTATTTATGATATGATACACTTAAAAAAAGAATTTTATCAATAAATATAAAAATGAAAGCGAGGACAAATTTTGAAACGTATTTTATGTTATGGAGATTCCAATACCTATGGCTATAATCCGGAAAATGAGAGACGGTATCCGAAAGAAATCCGATGGACAGGAAGACTATCACATATACTGGGAGATAATTATGAGATCATTGAAGAAGGGTTAAACAATCGAACTACTACTTTAGAGCCTCCGGAAGAACTCTGGCGAAGCGGACTTTTTTATCTGGAGCCCTGCCTCCGTAGTCACATTCCCCTTGATCTCGTCATCATAATGTTAGGCTCAAATGACATGAAAATATGTTTTCAGCAAACACCTGAACTGATTGGAAGACATATCCGTCTGTTGATTCAAAAAACCAGAGAAATCCTCTCTTTAAAAAATCCACCAGAAAAGCAATGCAAAATATTATTAATCTCTCCCATCCTGATTTCGAAGCACATATGCAATGCCTACTATGCCAATGAATTCGGAGGACTGTCAGCTACCAATTTTTCAACCCAACTCTCTGCTATCTATCACCAGATTGCCCGGGAAGAGCATTGTGAATTCTTAAGTGGACAGGATTGCTCCAACCCTTCTGTCCTTGACGGATTACACATGGATCCGGAGGGACACAGACAAATGGCAGAAGCAGTCGCCCGAAAAATATCTGTTATTTTTTAGGAGAAAATGTGTCCCCTTCCTTTTAGAGTTCATATAATAAATGTAAATCAATAAACAGGAGGATACCCTCTATGGAAGATATGACACTTCCTTATTCCTGTCACATGGAACGGGATATAAAAAAAATAGATTCTCTTCCCCTCGCAATGGCCTATGTGCCATGGCAGACCTGGGGCAATTTATATAAACCGGAAGAAGGGCTAAAACAGGGCACCATTTTCAAAGACTTAAATCTGCCATTTACCGGAAGGAGATGTGGAAAATGATGATGCAAAATGAGCAAAAAAATCTCAGATTCTATATTGATGCCGTCAGTTTTGCTGCCCTGGATGCATCCCTCTACCTGGATTCCCATCCAAAAGATCCGGAGGCTCTGGAATATTTTCATCATTTCAACAAAGCCAGACATCAGGCACTAAAAGAATATTCGATGCGGTTTGGCCCCCTGACACTGGATACCGTCCGGGATAACGACTACTGGAAATGGGCACTTCAACCATGGCCATGGGAAAGGGAGGATTGCTAGATCATGTTTAATTATGAAAAAAGATTAGAGTATCCAATCAATATCAAACGAACCGATGCCAGGATGGCAAAAGCAATCATTACGCAATTCGGTGGTCCTGATGGCGAGACCGGGGCATCCTTACGTTATCTTTCTCAACGTTTTGCGATGCCTTACCGGGAGGTCATGGCGATTCTCACGGATATAGGTATATCAGTATCAAAAATGCACTCCAAACTGGCATGAAAAAAAATATGTAAACTGGAACTATATCTGACCTTATCTCTGTGTTATATTTCGTAGTAATTATCGTGGTCAGCTTTGAAATTCTCAATTATTTAATCGTAGCAAACCACGATAATAAAAGAGTAAATATTTTACGAGGTGAAAAAGATGAACAAAAAAATGACTACATTTTCTCTGTGCTGTGGCGCACTGATGGCAGCAGTCGTCTGTGTAATGACCATGGTAATTCAGATTCCAATTCCTCTGGGTTATGCCCATCTGGGAGATGCTTTTATCCTTTTGACTGTTACATTTCTAGGCCGCAGAGAAGGGGTCTGGGCAGGTGGACTCGGTTCTGCCATGGCTGACCTTTTAACTGGTTATACCCAGTGGGTCATCCCGACTTTCATTATCAAGGCTCTTCTGGCATGGATTGCCGGTACACTGATGTTTGATAAAGATGGTAATTTCCGTCTGTTCAGTGCACGAAGTGTTCTTGCTGCGATTGTGAGCATGGCCTGGATGGTGATTGGTTATGTCGTTGCAGGCGGTTTCCTTTACGGAAGCATGGCTGCCGGTCTCGCTTCCGGTCCTGGATTAATTGTAAAAAGCATTTTAAATATCGCTGTTTACTTTGTAGTTGCAGGCGTGTTAGAAAAGGCACATGTGCGCAGACTTCTGACCGCCCAATAAATTTTGAGTATGATTCAGGGAAATCATACTAGACAACATATGTTGTCTTACCCTTATGCAGGCACATTCCTCTGATTTGAGGAATGTGTCTTTTTTATTGACTGTTTCCAGATTTCTGGGACTCGATCTCCGTCAGGCTCCTATGACTATTTTTTCAACTCAAATTTGACCGTTTACCTAAAACAAAAATCCATTTCTGCGGAAGAAAGTTTAATTTCAATTCCACACGCTGGTTCGGATAAACGACCATCTGATCTAACACATTTTTATAAAAGACTTCGCTCTCAGTCAGTCCCTCTGCCATATCCGTTACCTGTTTTCGTATATCGCCTTTTAGGGAATCAAAGCTCTCATTATTGCTATGGCCAACTGCATCCATTGCAATGGCCGTGATATTATTGATTATCTGCTTTTTATCCATCCTGATTGTTCGCAGAGATTGCCGTAACATATCCATGGCTAGTTCATCCCGGATCTGTTTTCCAATGTCACAGCCAACCACATTTCCCTGAACATCTGTGTGCACCCTCCCTTCGTTTGCCGCCGTGAAACATCCCCAACGCCTGTAGACGGAACCATCCTTACGTTTCCGCTTTCTGGATACAAAACTGGCTCCACATTCGCCACATTTTATTTTTCCGGAAAATACGTAACGTTTGGAATGTCCTTTCCCATAATCGGCATGAAGATTACGTCTTGCCAGCTCCGCCTGGACCAGGTTCCACAGTTCACGGTCTATAATCGGTTCATGATGATTTTCGATACAAATCAATTCTTCTTCCCCACGATTATACTTCTTGGCATGAGTCAGATAATCAGGAGTAATGGTTTTCTTCTGGACCAGATCACCCACATATTTTTCATTTTTCAATATCTTGATAATATGCGTGTTGTTCCATTTTCGATTACCAGTATAGGTTTTGTACCCCGCTTCACGCAGTTCTCTCGCAATCACAGAAGTGCCTTTCTTTTCATTTCCATATTTATGGAAAATCAATCGGACGATTTCTGCGCCCTCCGGATTGATGGTCATTTTTCCGTCTTTCACATCATAGCCGAGCATAGAGCGACCAAAAACTACCCCTTGTTCCATTCGGCGAGCCTGCCCCCATTTCACGCGGGCAGAAGTTTTTCGACTTTCTTCCTGGGCAAGAGAACCCATGATAGAAAGACGCAACTCCGCATCCGGATCAGAAGTCATGATTCCGTCATTCATAAAAACAACATACACTCCAAATGCTTTCAGTTCTCTGGTATAAAAGATAGTATCCAAGATATTTCTGGAAAATCGGCTGACCTCTTTCGTGATAATCATATTGAACTTACCCATGCGCGCATCGTTTATCATCTGATTAAATCTGACACGCTTTTTCGTGGAAGTACCAGTGATACCCTCATCGGCATAAATTTCATATAACTCCCAAT
>JAQYIU010000055.1 GCA_028721415.1 Lachnospiraceae bacterium
TGAGGGAACGGGAACTGTGTTGGATGGGTTTGCGGAGCAAACATATCGAAAGAATCAGAGATTCTTGAGATGACCTTTCGTATTATCAAAGTCTTGCAAAAAGATAAAAATCTGATCTGTGTGCTGTTTTGAAGGTATATCTATATATGCGCGAGTGGCTCAGTGGTGGAGTATCGCCTTGCCAAGGCGAGGGTCGCGGGTTCGAATCCCGTCTCGCGCTTGAAACTGGATTATTCCAGTTTTTTCTTTTTATATCATTATATAATGAAGCGCTATCGCCAAATGGTAAGGCACTGGATTCTGATTCCAGCATTTCCAGGTTCGAATCCTGGTAGCGCTGTTAGAACAGGACTGTTACATAATAAAAGCACAGTCCTTTTTTTGAACTATACTTTTAAGTAACCTATTATTTTTCATTTCCAATAGAATTAAAACATTTATCCAGATAAATTTTATGGGCTACAGTGATAATCATGTTACGAAGCATGATTTTTAATTCTGTACTATCTTTTCCAATCTGTTCAGCAGAATCTTTGAATTCAAAAACATAAAACAATATATTTTCAAATTCCATGCAAAAATAATTATAAGCGACAGCATTGTCATAAGTTTTTTGCTGCATTTCTATTAATAAACGAATATGATCCAAAGAAAGAACTGTTTTAGCAATTGCGATATAGATCAAATATGCAATCTGATCCCGACTATATTGTTTCTTTACTGGATTAGATACCAAACCCTGTTTTATGTAATTACTGATCATAGAACGTGTGATGGATATATCCTCAAGAGGACTCAATAATTCACTGATATATTTTGTAGTTTGCTCAAGATACAAACCGACATCAGGAATCTCATCGTACCTGGGAAGTCTGAAATTTTCAATAGATGCTTTGATTTCATCTTTTTGTGGTTGTCTCATTTATTTTAACTCCTTTACTAATCACTTATTATATTTTCTAAGGATATTTTTTAATTTACAGAGTATTTTACTCTTTTTTTTGACGAAAAGTCAATATGCAGATAAGCATAAAATGTTTAAAAACATTAATTGAATTAAATGAAACCTCTTGACATGGTTTTTAAAACCTTATAATATAGATACAGATTTTTAAAAAACTCAAAATACGATAATGAAAAAGGGGTAATACAATATGAGATACAGGATTATAGCAGATTCATCTTCTAATATATATAATGAAGATAGTTTGTTTTCTGATAATAAACAAGAATATGTAAGTGTGCCATTGAAAATAATTACGAGTGATAAAGAATACGAAGATACAGAAGGCAATGATACGACAGAGATGGTGGAGGATCTTCGTCATTATAAAGGAAAGTCCGGTACTTCCTGTCCTAATGTCAGTGATTGGCTGGGTGCTTTTGGGGATGCAGATGTAATTTTTGGTGTTACCCTTACAGGCACCTTATCGGGATGTTATTCGGCAGCTGTCCAGGCCAAAAATGATTACATAGAAGAACATCCGGATGCGAAAGTTTTAATTCTGAATTCGTTGTCAACAGGACCTGAGATGGAATTAATTGTAGAGAAATTAAAAGAGCTGATCGATGAAGGACAATCTTTTGAAAATATAGAAAAAGAGATTAAATCTTATATGGATAGAACACATTTACTTTTCTCACTTGAATCACTGAAGAACCTTGTCAATAACGGTCGTGTAAACCCTGCAGTTGCAACAGTCGCTGGTGTACTTGGAATCAGAATTGTCGGCAAGGCAAGTGATGAAGGAACTTTGCAGCCACTCCATAAATGCAGGAGAGAAAAGCAAATGTTTCGTATCATGACGAAAGAAATGAGGCAGGAAGGTTTTTCCGGTGGAAAGGTAAGGATCGCTCATTGTATGAATGAAAAAGGTGCTGAACTGCTTGCAGACATTATTAAAGAAAACTTTGGGGAATGTGATATTACCATACGTTCCTGTGGAGCATTATGTAGTTTTTATGCGGAAAAAGGAGGTTTATTACTGGGATTTGAAGGATGACTTGATTATCCTGTGAGAAAAGGTTGTCTTTTTATTGATTTTTTGATATAATATCTCAAAATATGTCTTTTGAAAGGAAAGAGAAGGTTATGTCTTTATTAACAGAATGGCGTGAATTCGCTTATAGTCATGATGATAGAACACAGGAAGGACAACGTTTTTGGGTTGATTATTTCACACAGGAGAAGGAAGTTTACGAGCAGATTCTTGCAACTCCGGATGAGCCTGTCAGTGGAACGGTTGCAGAACTGGCAGAGCGTTTTAATATGGAGCTTACCTACTTTGTAGGATATCTCGATGGAATCAATGACAGTCTGAAAACCCCGAATCCAATTGAGGAGATGGATGAGAATACCGTTGTTTCTCTGGATTACGATAAAGAGAAATTATATTATAATATGGTTGGAGCCAAAGCAGAATGGCTTTATGAACTGGAACAGTGGGATGAACTGTTAACACCGGAACGAAGAAAAGAACTTTATCGTGAACAAAAGAAATCTACCACGATTGTGAAACCTCCGAAAATCGGACGTAACGATCCATGTCCATGTGGCAGCGGCAAAAAATATAAAAAATGCTGCGGAAGAAACTAAAAAAGAGTAATGAATTATAATGAATAGTGGGGTCGTAACTGGTGTATGCAGCAATTTATTTATTATTGTTGTTGACTGCCGGTTGCGGCCCCATCACCATTATGGGAATGTAGAGTAATTTAATTGTGAACGATGTACTAGTTAAGCTATGTTAAATCAGTGCAACAGCTTGGTATTTAGCGTGGCTTATACCAGGGGATTGGAGGAAGGATGAAAGATAAATACAATCCGGATATTGCCTGGGTGTATTCGTCAGATTTGGAACCAACGGTCATTATTGGGAAGAATCCACTGGAATCGTTGAAGTCTGTGATTAGACGTATGAATGTGGAGTATACAGATGGACTGCCAAAAGAAGTATATGCGTCGATATTAAAAGAACAGTTATATGAAGATAATAAGTGGATATTGCAAATGCTCCCAAAGGAAATGATTGATTTGCTCATGGAAATATGGGAGAACAATCAGATAGAGATGAATCAGGAGCGTTGGGATCTCATTCAATATCTGAAATTATTTGGATTGGTGACCTATCGAAGGGGTAATCCCATGACCGATGAACCAAATGAATTGTATTATCTGGAAGAGATGAAAGATGCCTTTTATTTTTTGCTTAAAAGTAAAAAAAGCAGGGCAATCATAAAAGAATATGATGAATGGGAACATCTTTTATCCGGATTATTATATTATTATGGTTTGATTGAACTTAGGGTATTGTATGAGCGTTTTACCCAGATCATAAAAAAGGTTATTCCTTACGATACCTTTTTGAGTTATATCAAGAGCAGATGCTCTTTTTGGGGAATGGGAATGATTTTACAGGATGTCAATAATGATACGGAATATTTTCAACATGTTAATGTAGATAATCCGGAATTGATTTTGCTGTATATCAGAGAACATTCTGATTTACCATATAAAACGCTGAAAAAAGAGGATCTGATTTATACTAGCGCATCCGGAGGTCTGGATAATCGGTGGAAAGGTGTTGGAGAACTGGGAAAAGTTTTTCTGGATGAGATGAAAATGGATTATTATCATGCAACAGTTATGGTAAAGATGATTGTAATTCTCATTCAGAACAGTTGTGAATGGAAAGAACTACAGGGAAAACTTGCAAATCTTCCTTTTCAATCAGAATCAATCAAAGAAGAGGCAGTGCAGGCAGTTCAGAGTTTATATGACAATGTTCCAATCTACGAATATAAGGGATTTTCCAGAAAAGAATTTAATAAAATGTTTCATCAAAAACAGTTGAAAAAGAAAAAAGAAATGTTTACAATTATAGAAGGCGGCAAATAGGAGAACGTCCGATTTGTAATCGATATACTAACCATTAACAACAGGAGGATGATTTATGAGTACAAAGAAAAAAAGTGTCTATGTCATAGGTCATAAGAATCCAGATACGGACAGTATCTGTTCTGCGATATCTTATGCTTATCTTAAAAATGAATTAAATGACCGGGATGGCGGTGATGTTCAATATATTCCAACGCGTACCGGACATGTGAATGAGGAGACTCAGTATGTTCTGAAACATTTTGGAGTAAAATCTCCTCTTTATGTAACAGATATCCGACCACAGGTGACCGATATCGAGATTAGAAAAACGGAAGGAATTCCAGCGGATTTATCTCTGAAGAAAGCATGGGATATTATGAGAGCAGCTCATATTGTTTCACTTCCTATCCTGGAGAACGAAGAACTGGCAGGTATCATCACGATCGGTGACATTGCATATTCTGATATGGATGTTTATGATAACATGATTTTATCGAAGGCATCAACCAGTTATAAGAATATTGTGGAGACGATTGATGGAGAGATGGTTGTAGGCGATATTAATGGTTGTTTTGATGAGGGACATGTGTTGATCGCCGCAGCGAATCCGGATATGATGGAAGGATATATTGAACCGATGGATATGGTTATTCTCGGTAACCGCTATGAATCTCAGCTTTGTGCTATTGAGATGGATGCACAGTGTATCGTGGTCTGCATGGGAGCAACAGTTTCCAAAACCATTCGTAAACTGGCAAAAGAAAGAGGATGCCGTGTGATCGTAAGTCCATACGATACTTATACGGTGGCAAGATTGATTAACCACAGTATGCCGGTAAGATATTTTATGACAAAAGATAATCTGATCACTTTCCGCACTACAGATTATGTGGATGATATTCAGGAAATCATGGCTAAAAGAAGATTTCGTGATTTCCCGATTATTGATCTTCAGGGTAAATATATTGGAATGATTTCCAGACGTAACTTGTTGGATCTGGAAAGAAAGAAATTGATTCTTGTGGATCACAATGAAAAAACCCAGGCAGTGGATGGTTTTGAAGACGCAGATATTCTGGAGATTATTGATCATCATCGACTGGGTAACATAGAGACGAACACTCCACTCTTTTTCCGCAATCAGCCGGTAGGATGTACTTCAACGATTGTTGCACAGATGTATATGGAGAATGATGTGGCAATTCCGCAGCATATTGCCGGGCTTATGTGTTCCGCAATTCTTTCTGATACCCTAATGTTCCGATCTCCAACCTGTACGGCAGTGGACAGATTGATTGCAGAAAAACTTGCGTCCATTGCAGATATTGAGATAGAGTCTTATGCGAAAGCAATGTTTGACGCGGGAAGTAATCTTAGAGCGAAATCAGCAAAAGAAATCTTCTATCAGGATTTCAAGAAATTTAATGATAATAAGATTAATTTCGGTGTGGGTCAGATCAGTGCCATGAATAAAGAAGAACTTTCTTCCTGTAAGGAAAAACTCTTTCCGTATATGCAGGAAGTAAAAGAAAGCTATGGACTTGACATGCTGTTCTTTATGTTGACAGATATTTTAAATGAGTCAACAGAACTGCTTATGTTGGGAGATTTATGTAAAGAAGTGATTGAAAAAGCATTTTCAGTTACAGAAAGTGACAACTGTGTGGAACTCCCTGGCGTGGTATCCAGAAAGAAACAGTTGATTCCTGCCATATTAAGCCAGCTTCCGTAAATAAAAGTTGAAAGAATATCATAATTACAGTTTTTAAATCTGATCGATAACAATGCGGGAGAATGCAAATTGTTCTAAAATCAGTACAATAACATAAAATGAAGTTTCAAATGAAAGAATTTTGTTGTTTACAAAGAAAATGACAATGTGTTTTTTAAAGTGGACAAGAATTTCCTCTACGATAACATGAAATTTTTTCAAATATGTTGTACTATAATTACAGTAATCCCCTAAGTTAAAGGTTAGTATTATATGGAAGATGTCCACAGTGAGTTTTGCCCCTCATTGTGGACATTTTCTATTTCTGGAAAAAATAACTTGTGATTTTGACAGAATAATCGAAAATTTTTGGAATGTGTGCTTTTTGGTGTAAAAACCCAAAATTAGATTGAATTGTAAACGAAAATTATATGGCATAATATGATTATGTTTGTAAGCATATCCGTTATGAATGAAGATAAAAATAGGCGGATAACGATTTGCGAAGAAAGGAAAACGAGAAGAAATGCTGACTTACTTGAATAATACAATAAAGACATCTGTGCGAAAACTGGTAGAATTTCTTTTACGTTCCGGCGATATTACGACAGGATCCGGATTGATTGCGGATCCGGAAGCCATGCAGGAGGGAAGCCGCCTTCATAAAAAGATTCAGAGAGCGCAAAGAGCGACTTATCAAAGTGAGGTATCTCTGAAGATGTGTTGGAATCAGGACAGATATGATTTGATTCTGGAAGGACGGGCTGATGGAATCGATCGTATTTCTTTAGAAGAAGAGAACGAGATGATGTTGCAGGAAGATACCGTTGTTCAAGATGAGATAACGAAGGATGCAGAATCTCTGATTTTGATTGATGAGATTAAATGCGTGTATCGCGATGTCAAAAATATTGAGGAGGCAGAAGAACTTCATCTTGCTCAGGCAAAATGTTATGCTTATATGTATGGTAAGGATAAAGAAATTTCTGAAATACTGGTTCGAATCACCTATTGTAATATAGAAACAGAAGCCAAAAAGTATTTTGTTGTATGTTATGATATGAATCAATTGGAAGAGTGGTTTCTTGGATTGATTGATCAGTATACCATGTGGGCGAATTATTATATTGAGGCAAGAACTGCAAGAAATCAGAGTATTTCCAATATGAGCTTTCCTTTTATCTATCGAAAAGGACAAAAATCCATGATTGCAATGGTATATCGTGGTGTAAAGGAGAAAAAACATATTTTTCTCCAGGCCCCAACTGGAATCGGGAAAACAATTTCTACATTATATCCAGTGCTGAAAATACTAGGTGAAGGAGAAGCAGAAAAAATCTTCTATCTGACAGCCAAAACGATTACAAGGACTGTTGCAGAAGATACCATTCATTTACTGAGACAGCAGGGAATGCATCTGAAAGCGGTCACCATCACTGCAAAAGAAAAGATATGTATTCTGGAAAAAGTGGAATGTAATCCTCTTATATGTGAGAGGGCAAGAGGCCATTATGACAGAATCAATCAGGCACTTTATTCTCTTCTGACAGAGCAGGAGAATATCGATCGTAATACGATATTGGAATATAGTGAACGCTTTCATGTCTGTCCTTATGAACTTTCTTTTGAAGCAGCAGAATGGGCAGATGTCATCATCTGTGACTATAATTATGTGTTTGATCCCCATGTCAACAGGAAAAGCCTTTTTGGAGAAAAAAATGGGAAGCAAAATATTTTGCTGATTGATGAAGCACATAATCTTTTGGACAGAGCGAGAGATATGTACAGTGCTATTCTTAACAAAAATGATTTTCTCGTTGTAAAAAAGATTTTTAAAGAAAAAAGTAAATATATTTTAAAGAAGCTCCAGAACTGTAACAGTGAAATGTTAAAACTTCGACATCTTATCAAAGATAATGCCACGTTACCAAACAGTACATGTGTGGAATTAACGGAAGGAATAGATGGGCTGTACTATCCTCTTTTTCGCCTTCTTGGACCACTGGAAGAATATCTTAAGGATCATCCGGAGATGCCGGAAAGGGAGGAAGTCGTTGAATTCTATTTTCATGTGAGACATTTTTTTATGATTATGGATTCGATGGAAGACGGATATTTGATTTATGGGGAAAATGCAGGAAAAGATACGAAAATACGACTTTTTTGTGTCGATCCTTCGTCACGGCTTGAAGAGTATCTGGAACGGAGCAGAGCTGGAATCTTTTTTTCTGCTACCCTTCTTCCGATTCCTTATTATAAACAGCTTTTAGGAGGAAATCATGGGATAGATGCATTTAGTATCCCGTCTCCGTTTGATACGGAGCGTCGGCTTCTTGCAATTGCCGGTGATGTTACCAGTCGATACTCCCGAAGAGGAGAGAGGGAATATCGTAAAATGGTACGTTATCTGGAGCAGACTGTTGAGGAAAAAACTGGTAATTATATGATTTTTTTCCCTTCCTATGACATGTTGAATGAGGTTTATGAACTGGCGATGGAAGGAACTTTGTCTTTGGTGTGCGAGATTATGCGACAGGAACCATCGATGGGAGAGCGGGAACGAGAACATTTTCTGGAACGATTTCAGGAGAATGCCAATCGCCCCCTCATTGGTTTTTGTGTGTTGGGAAGTATTTTTTCAGAAGGGATTGATCTGACCGGATCCAGGCTTCTTGGAGTGTTGATCGTTGGAAACGGGCTTCCGCAGATTTGTAATGAGAGAGAAATGATACGAACATATTTTGACAGAAGAGGGAAAAAGGGGTATGATTATGCTTATCGGTATCCGGGCATGAACAAGGTTCTGCAGGCAGCGGGGCGAGTGATTCGCACTGCTCAGGATATCGGGATCATTCTGTTGATGGACGATCGATTTTTACAAAGAGAGAACCAAGTATTGCTGCCGGAAGAATGGGACAGTTTTTATGAGGTGAATTTACAAAATTACGGACAAGCACTTCATCATTTTTGGGAGAACTATAAAGATGAGATATGATCATTTGCAGGAAGGAATTTTTCTAAAAAGACCCAATCGATTTGTGGCACATGTGCAGGTAGACGGACAGGAACAGATTTGTCATGTAAAAAATACCGGAAGGCTGGGAGAATTACTGATTCCCGGCGTAAAAGTTTTGTTGGAACCTGCAGCGAATCCGCAGAGAAAGACAAAGTATTCGTTGATTTGTGTCCGAAAAGAGGAACAGTGGGTAAATATTGATTCGCAGGTGCCCAATAAAGTGGCAGAAGAATGGATAGCCGACGGAGGACTTTTGGAAGACGTGACGCTGATCCAAAGAGAAAAAAAGTATGGGAATTCCCGTTTTGATCTTTATGTGGAAACAAAGGAGAAGAAATGGTTCGTGGAAGTGAAGGGGGTAACCCTCAATATGGATGGGATTGCCATGTTTCCCGATGCCCCTACAGAGAGGGGAAAGAAACATGTGGAAGAACTGGTGCAATGTCTGAAAGAGGGGTATGGTGGAGCATTATTGTTTGTGATTCAGATGAAGGGAGTCACTGCTTTTAAGCCTTTTGAAAAAAGACAGCCGGAATTTGCCGAGGCATTGCGAAAAGCCGATCAGGCAGGCGTTCAGATATATGCGGTAGATTGTCTGGTAGATGGAGAATCCATTCAGGCTGACCAGATGATACCGGTTCTTTTATAAACGATATTTTTATGAGGAGGATACTATGGATTGGAAATTAATTGCGGTGCCGGTCATCGGCGCCATCATTGGATATGCAACGAACTGGATTGCAGTAAAAATGCTGTTTCGACCACATAAGGAAGTCAGAATATGTGGCTGGAAGGTGCCATTTACGCCGGGAGTCATCCCAAAAGGACAGGGGAGACTTGCCAGAGCGGTGGGGCATGTTGTGGAAGAACAGCTGCTCACTCGAGAAGTGCTGGAAGAAGAATTACTGTCAGATGAGAAAAAACAAAAGATCAAAGAGTTGGTCAGTGAATGGTTGGATCGTCAGAAAGAGTCAGAAGAAACTATAAAATCTGTAGCAGCAAAACTGGTTTCAGAAGATACGGTAGAAGATCTTATTGATACGGTAGAAGAAAAAGTGACGGATATGATCTTTGAGAAAATCCAGGAGATGGATCCCGGCTATATGATTGCAGAAAAAGTATTGGAAGCGGCAAAAGAAAAGTTGGCGGAATCCATGTTGGGCATGATGATTGGTGGTTCAATGCTGGAACCAATCGCCAAACAGGTTGAAGATAAAATTAATGAATATGTGTCAGAATATGGAAGAGGTTACGTTGAAAAACTCGTGATGGAAGAATCTATCCATTTGCAGCAGACGACGGCAGGCAGCGTCGTTACGGCTGTCGATGGTTATGGATTAGATATTCCTGGACTGGTGCTTGACCAGTACGAATCCATCGTGAAGACAAAGCTCCCACAGATTCTGGATAATCTTCATCTTTCAAAAGTTGTGGAAGATCGGATCAATGCCATGGAAGTTGCCGAGGTGGAAGAACTCGTCATGTCGATCATGAAAAAAGAACTAGGTGCCGTGGTGAATCTTGGTGCTCTGATCGGTCTTATTCTGGGATTGGTAAATGTTGCTATTTTATGCTTGTAAAACGAGTGAATGGCATATTGTGATATTGGAAAAGTCCACGATTTTAATCACATGAAAAGGAGGAGTCTTTATGAACGAAAAAATCAGACAGTTGAAAGAAATCATTGATCAGACAGATAACCTTGTGTTTTTTGGTGGAGCCGGTGTATCGACAGAAAGCGGAATTCCGGATTTTCGCAGTACCGATGGACTTTATAACATGAAATATAAATATCCTCCGGAAACGATTGTCAGCCATACATTTTTTGTGCGCAAAACGGAAGAGTTTTATGAATTCTATAAAGATAAAATGATGGCTCTCGATGCAAAACCGAACAAAGCCCATGAAAAACTGGCAGAGTGGGAGAGACAGGGTAAATGTAAAGCTGTGGTAACCCAGAATATTGACGGGCTGCATCAGATGGCAGGCAGCAAAAAAGTGTTGGAACTTCATGGTAGCATTCATCGGAATTACTGTACAAAATGTGGAAAGTTTTTTGATGCTGCTTATGTAAAAAATAGCGATGGGATTCCGAAATGTGATGATTGTGGTGGCCTGATCAAGCCGGATGTGGTGCTTTATGAGGAAGGTTTGGATAATCAGGTGGTATCAGATGCTATTTATGCTATCTCTCATGCAGATGTTCTCATTATCGGAGGGACTTCTCTGGCTGTCTATCCGGCAGCGGGTATGATTGATTATTTTAAAGGAAATCATCTGATTCTCATTAATAAATCTTCGACACCAAGGGATGGTCAGGCAGATTTGATTATTAATGATAGTATTGGAGAGGTGTTTGGACAGTTATGATGGAAAACTGTTTTAAGATTCTGGGGATTGACGCTACAAAAGATCAGGATTTGATTCGGAAGGCATACCGCCAGCTTCTTCATCAAGTGAATCCAGAGGATGATCCGGCCGGATTTCAGAATCTTCGTAAAGCGTATGAAGAAGCATGTGACTATGCTAGTTCCAAAGAGGATTCTTCTCATAAAGAAAAGACGGTTACAGAACAGTTTATTGATGCATGTCTGGAATTATATGAAGATTTTTATCGCCGGATTATCGTGGAGGAATGGGAAATTCTCTTTGAATCAGATATTTGTTATGATCTGGAGATGGAGGAAGAAGTTCGAAAAGCTTTTCTGGTGTTTCTGATGGAACATTTTCACCTTCCGACAAAAGTGTGGAAGAGGATTGATCATACATTTCAGATTTTAAACCATAGAAAAGAACTGTTGGAATGGTTTCCGGAATCTTTTGTGGATTTCCTTTTTCAGGCAGTACAATATGACAGTGTGTTGAACTATGATCTTTTTGAAGGTATGGATGTTGAAGAGTTTGATGAATATATTGAGATATATCAGCGACTTCGGCAATTTACAGATCTTGGAATGATCGAACAGGCGGAACAGGAACTTTGTAATATCAAAAAATGTACGGTGTATCATCCTTATGCAGAACTGGAAGAGGCAAGAATCTTATTGTTCCGGGAGAAAAAACAAGAAGCAGGAGAGATTTTTGCAAAACTGATAGAAGAATATGATACGGAAGAAAGAATCGTCTGCTGTTACGGACAGTATCTTCAGATAGAAAATCGCTGGGAGGAAGCGAAGGGGATTTATGATCCTCTCCTTTTAGAATCTCCTGATTCGATTCAGGCACAAAACGGGAAAGCGGAAGAACTGCTTCATGAGGGGGATTATCGGGAAGCCAGAGAAATGATTCTTGATCTTCTGGAATTCAATCCGCAGGATGAGCGGCTGATGAAAGATCTGAACGACGCCAATGTATTTATGATTGATGAACTGGAACCGAAATATAAAAAAGGGATATTGTCACAGGATGAATGCATGGATCTCGCCTGGTGCTATTATCAGAATATGCGATTTGAAGATGGAATAGCCATACTGGATTCCTTTGATCCTGACGAAGAACATGTACTGGATTATCATAATCTGAAAGGAAGAATTTATCTTACTTTAGACAGGAATGAGGAGGCACTCGTGCATCTTCTTCCGTGGCTTGCGGAAATCAAAAAGGTGATTCCTGACGGAACAAAGAAAACCCAAAGACGTCTGGCAAGGCTGGGATATGCTTATTATACCATTGGTTCTGCAAAAGCTTCTATCATGTTAAAAAAGATAGATAAAGACAGAAAAGATAAAAAGGATATTGAGATTTCTTCGGAAGAACTGGATGAAATCATGTGGTATTTTGACAGGGCAATCCAGGAAGAAAAAGAAGAAGGTCAGGCAATCAGTTATTATCATACGGTGGCGGATATCTGGAGACAACTAAAACAGTATGCCAAAGTTGTGGATGTCTGTGATGCAATTTTAGACCGGAATCCCGGCTATTATCCAGCTGTGTTGCTGCGTCAGGATGCATGGCTTCATCTGGGAAGATATCAAAATGTTGCAGATGATTATCAGAGGGCAATCCAATTATATCCTTACTATGGTAAGCCGTATGCTACATTGATGAAAATGTATTTCCTGTTTGGGGAATATGACAAAGTGAAAGAGCTTTTACAGATTACGGAAGAGAATAAGATTGAGAGTGAGGAACTTACGTTGCTCAAAGGAAAATGGATTGCTGTTACGGCAAAATCGGTACAGGATTTGGATCGTGCTCTGGAACTCTATGGAATATTACAGAAAAAAGGATGGTCTGTTCAGTCTGATATGGATGAGTCTGATTGGGAACAGGTGGAATATGGAAGCAAAATGATTTCCGATGCCAGAGCTTTGTTGCTGTGTGGCAAACAAAAGGAAGCATTTGAATTGATTAAGATGGTTACAAATTATTATGTAAAGTAGGAGGAACAGCAGTGATAATAGGAATTGATCTGGGTACGACCAATTCTCTGGCAGCATACTATACAGAAGATGGTCCTAAAATCATACCGAACCGATTAGGAGAAAGGCTTACCCCGTCTGTCGTCAGCATTGATGAACATAATCAGGTTTATGTTGGCAGATCGGCACAGGAAAGAATGGCACTTCATCCGGAGGAGGGAGCAAGCCTGTTCAAGAGAAGTATGGGGAGCAAAAAGGAATTTCATCTTGGCAACCAATGTTTTTCAGCGGAAGAATTGTCATCTTTTGTACTTCGTTCTCTGAAAGAAGATGCAGAACATTTTCTGGGACAAGAGGTTACGGAAGCAGTGATCAGTGTTCCTGCATATTTTAATGATGTAAAGAGAAAGGCAACAAAAAGGGCCGGTGAGCTGGCGGGCCTCAAGGTAGAGAGAATCATCAGTGAGCCGACAGCTGCAGCAATTGCTTATGGTTTATATGAAAAAAAAGAGAGCAGCAAGTTTCTGGTGTTTGATCTGGGCGGAGGAACATTCGATGTTTCTATCCTTGATTATGATGATGATATTATGGAAGTGCGCGCAGTAGCCGGAGATAATTATCTGGGAGGCGAGGACTTTACCAACCTGCTTTTTGAATATTTTCTGGAAGAAAATCATCTTGACATCAGTGATCTGTCAGAAAAGGAAAAAACATATTATAGGAATCAGGTAGAGAAAAGCAAATGTCATCCCGAAGAAGATGGCTCTTTCCGTATTCTTGCCACTGTGAATGGCGATAAAATAGAAACATTTTTATCCAGAAAAGAATTTGAGAAAAAAGCATCACAGTTATTTGACAGAATTAAACAGCCGGTGAGAAGAAGTCTTTCGGATGCCGGAGTCAGGATTCGTGAGATTGACGAGATAGTTCTGGTTGGCGGAACCACAAAAATGCCTGCAGTGCGAAAATATGTCAGTCGACTTTTTGGACGGGTTCCGGATACCAGTGTCAATCCGGATGAAGCGGTTGCTTTGGGAGCGGCTGTTCAGGGTGCGATGAAAGAGCGAAAAGAATCGATTCGGGAAGTCATTCTGACGGACGTGTGTCCTTTCACTCTGGGAGTCGAAGTAGCAGTAAAAAGAGAAAATAATCGAATGGAAAATAATCATTTCTGTCCGATTTTGGAGAGAAATACTGTGATTCCAGCTAGCAGATCCGAGAAATTCTATACACTTTATGATCATCAGACACAGGTGGAGATTCATATTTTACAGGGAGAGAGTCGATTTGCTTCGAATAATGTTTCTCTTGGTACTCTTTTACTGACAGTACCTGATAATAAAGCAGGAGAAGAAGAGATTGATATCACCTACACTTACGATGTCAATGCGCTTCTTGAAGTGGAGGCAAAAATCAAGTCCACGGGTGAAACGGTGACAAAACTCATTAAAAATCAAGATACCGACATGACGATGGAGCAGATGCAGGCCAGAATGAAAGAACTGTCTTATTTGAAGATTCATCCAAGAGAGCAGGAAGCAAATAAAGTGTTGCTTCTTCGGGGAGAACGTCTTTATGAGGAGGCAACGGGTGAATTAAGAGATGCTCTTGAAGCCGTTACCAGACAGTTTGAGGCAGTGCTTAACAGGCAGGATCCGGCGAAAATCGCTGAAGCCAGAAAAGAATATGGGGAAGCGCTTGACTGGATTGAGGAAGAACTCTGGACTTTTTAATATGATTGAGGAGTGAAAGAATGATACCCAAAACATTATGTTACATAGAGAACGATGATAGTTATCTGATGCTGCATCGTATTGCCAAAAAGGTAGATATTAATAAGGATAAATGGATAGGAGTCGGCGGCAAATTTGAAGATAAAGAAAGTCCGGAAGAATGTCTTCTTCGTGAAGTGAAGGAGGAAACCGGACTTACCTTGACATCCTATCAATTGCGTGGCATTGTCACCTTTGTCTCGGATCGTTGGGTGACAGAATACATGTTTCTTTACACAGCAGATGGATATGAGGGTGAGATGAGTAAGTGTAATGAGGGAACCCTTGAGTGGGTTCCCAAAAAAGATCTTTTTCGTCTGAATCTATGGGAAGGAGACAAGATATTCTTAAAACTCATTGCAGATAATGCACCGTTCTTTTCCCTGAAGCTTTCCTACGAAGGTGATGATCTGGTTTATGCAGCATTAGATGGAAAGCAGATCATTTTAAGAAAAAATGAATTAATTGATTGTTAATTTCTTTATATGGCTGGTATCGCATTGGCAGATCCAGCCATGTTTTTTTATCTACAATACTTTTGTAATGAGAAAATGTCCGGAATCCTTCTTTTCCATGGTAAGAGCCCATTCCGCTTTCACCGAAACCGCCAAATCCCATCTCACTGGTAGCCAGATGAATGATGGTGTCATTGATACACCCACCGCCAAATCCACATCTGGCTGTAACTATATCCACATTTTTATGGCTGTTGGTAAAAAGATAGAGAGCCAGAGGGTGTGGTCTCTGGTTAATGGTTTCAATGGCTTCCTCGATAGAATCGAAGGTAAGAATTGGAAGAACAGGGCCGAATATTTCTTCCTGCATGACAGCATCTTCAAAAGTTATATGATCCATAACAGTAGGTTCTATCTGAAGGGAATCTCTGTTATAATGTCCTCCCACTACTGTTTTTTCGATATCAATCAGGTCAATGATTCGATTAAAATGTTTCTCATTGATTATTTTGCCGTAATCCGGATTGTTTAGCGGAGCAGGACTGAATTGGAGCGAAATCTGTCGGGTAATTTCTTTCATCAGAGCATCTTTTATCGTGCGATCGCAGAAAATGTAATCCGGCGCTACGCAGGTCTGTCCACAGTTCAGAAATTTACCGAACACGATTCTTTTGGCTGCCAGAGAAAGATTGGCGGTTTTGTCAACGATACAGGGACTTTTTCCACCCAGCTCCAGAGTGACAGGTGTGAGATGTTCCGATGCTTGTCGCATCACTTCTTTGCCAACTATCTGACTTCCGGTAAAAAAGATGTAATCAAAATGTTCCTGCAGAAGACAGGTATTTTCTGCCCGTCCTCCTGTGACAACAGTAACATATTCTGCCGGGAAACACTCGGCAATGATTTTGGCGATGATGGCACTCGTATGCGGAGAATAAGCACTTGGTTTCATGACTACCGTATTGCCGGCTGTCAGAGCATCCACCAGAGGGTCTATGGTCAGAAGAAATGGATAATTCCAGGGACTCATGATCAGAACAACTCCATATGGAGAAGGTTTCTGGTAACTTCTGGAATGAAATTGAGCCAGAGGAGTGCGAACTCTTTTTTCTCTTGCGAAAGAATGAATGTGTTTTAACATATAGCTGATTTCACTTAAGACCAGTCCGGTCTCACACATATAACTTTCAAAATTACTTTTGCCAAGATCTTTTTTCAGAGCCTGATGAATATCATCCGTATATTTTTGAATACAGTTTTTCAGTTTGATCAGGGCATTCATACGATAAGTGAGGTCTAAAGTACTTCCTGAATAAAAGAAACTACGTTGTTTTTTTACGATTTGATTGATTTCCTGAGCGTTCATAATACATTCCTTTTTAATAATCTGTCTGAGCCATCAAAATGTAGTAGAATTGTTCCAGTTCACCGGCATCCATCAATACCGGAACCGGATAAAGTGGGTTGGCTTCCTTATCAGCATAATGGGCGAGTCTTGGAATATCGGATTCCATAATCTCTGCAACGGTGTCCCCAATGCCAAATTTCTTCTTCATATCTTTAATAGCATCGATGAACCGATGTGCAGCCTCTTCAACCAGGGTATCTTCCTCCGCAATTCCTGCTGCCTGTGCCAGAGAGGCAAGTTTAGGATAGATCGATTCGCCATAGGCTTCCAGAACAAATGGAAGAAGTATGGCATTGGCCAGACCGTGAGGAATGTTATAGGCTCCACCGAGAGAATGAGCCACAGCATGGATATAACCGACATAAGATTTTGTAAAAGCACAGCCGGCATAATAGGATGCTTTTAACATATTTCTTCGGGCATCCAGATTAGATCCGTCATCATAAGCTTTCTCCAGATTGTCAAAAATTAACTGGACGGCCATCAAGGCATTCTTTCGGGTTCCGGGAGTGGTTGAATTGCCGATATAAGCCTCCACTGCATGAGTAAGTGCATCCATACCGGTGGTTGCAGTGATGAAAGGCGGAAGACTTAAAGTAACCTTCGGATCCAGAACTGCATATCGGGGAGTCAGAGGAAAATCGTTGATGGCATATTTATGTCTGGTTACGGCATCTGTGATAACTGCAGCAATGGTTGTTTCACTTCCGGTGCCGGCAGTAGTAGGAACGGCTATGAGAAGCGGTAATTTCTTATGTACTTTAAGGATACCCTTCATCGTGGCGAGGGGAACATCCGGTTTCACGATTTTGACACCAACCGCTTTGGCACAATCGATACTGGAACCGCCGCCGAAACCAATGATCGCATTACAGTTGTGTTCCTGATAAAGCTTAACAGCTTCGTATACATTGACGGTAGTCGGATTCGCAACGGTATCATCGTAAATGGCATAAGAAATATTATGCTCGGAAAGAGCCTGTTTCATTCTATGAAGCAGACCAAGTTCGGAGATACCCTTGTCCGTAACGATCAGAACACTGGAACACTTTTTCTTTTTCAGGACATCCGGTATGGCCTTGACGCTTCCTAGAATCTTAGGTTTTCGATAAGGAAGAAAAGGAATTGCAAATTTCAGGATGGTCTGAAAAGTACGACAATATATTTTTTTCAATGGTTTCATAATAAAGGTTTTCCTTTCTGTAAGAATCTTCCTTCATTTTAAAACAGGACGGGACATCGGTCAATGAGTTTTTGGATACTTCTGGCCATGGTAAAAAAAGGAAGTGTATTAATTATGAAAGGTCATAAATTCAGTCATATTCCTGCGATACCATAGAGGCAGCATGTTGCGCTGGCAACGGGGATTGAAGCGTTCTTTAATACCGATGACTTCAAAAAAATCTTTCCAGAGATCGACAAAGGGATCATCTTGTGTCTGTGACAGTGTAATCATATCCTGCTCAGAAAGGGATGTCAGGTAATAATCCTGATCAGCGGGATGGACGATGGCCAACTGGCGTGTATCATCAATGATCATCCAGTGCTCTGATGGCATCCGATCCGCAAAATGAGACGCAACCAGTGTGAGAACATTGCTTTTGGGAGCGATATGCGATATCAGTACATTATGGGGGAGAGAAGAAAAGCGAATAAATTCACGGAAATAGTGTGATTCGTTTCCAACTTTTCTGTCCAGTTCAAAAAGTCTCATGACAGCCGGGTCCTGTAATCGTTCCATAATGGACGCTCCATAATGAAAACCCAGAATCAGAAACCGATAGATTGCATCCAGTTTATCTTCCTGATCAGACATGGCGGCACGGTAGACCATAATGTATGCCCGGTGAGATATCTTTTTATGAATGGTTCGAATGACACTGGCCGTTTTGGAAGGATCTGATTCTGTGTGGCGATATTCACAGAATAGTTCCAGATTGCCGATGGGTTCTGCTTTCAATCGGATGTTGGAATGCCCGAGTCTCGATGCCCAGGCATCATAGATACAGGTCATCATGTCATCAAATTGATCGCGGCAGGTAAAAATCGTTGTCATAATTGTCCGGAGAGTACTTTGGAAGTATCTTCCACAGTCACATCGCCCTGAATGTGGAAATCATCAAATAAAGAAAGTTGCCGATAGGTTTCCGGATGAGAAATCTCCCAGTTTTTGTCGGAACTTTCATAGGTGAGTTGTCTGGTAATATAATCCTCTTCGATTGGAAACCGATGTAGCATCTTTCCGGCGCAGGTGATAAAGTATTGAGCTCTTTTCAGAACAACGCGTATCTTTTTCAAATCCTGAAATGTGAGATTACCGTGTGCTCTTGCCCGAACGATCCGAAGAGCTGATTTGGTTCCGATGCCTGGAACACGGAGTAATTCCTCATAAGACGCCCGGTTGATTTCCACAGGAAACAGTTCCAGATGGCGGAGTGCCCAGTCACATTTCGGATCAAGAAGAACATTGAAATTCGGTCTGTCCCTGCTCAGGAGCTCCTCAGCATGAAATCCATAGAAACGTAGCAGCCAATCAGCCTGATACAGCCGATGTTCGCGAAGAAGAGGCGGCGCAGTGTCCGGAGAGGGAAGGGCAGAATCTTCATTCAATGGAACATAGGCCGAAAAGAAGACTCTTTTTAAATCATATTGTTGATAGAGTCGTTGGGTTACAGTGAGAAGTTCAAGATCGCTCTCTCCGGTAGCTCCGATAATCATCTGGGTACTCTGTCCGGCAGGGACAAACGCGCTGTTTGATTCAGAACTGACAAAGGAGGATGGAACAACAGAAGAATCATTTTTTGGAGGAACAGATAAATGATTCTCAGGTTCATGTTGGGCTTCCAGATAAGGATTCGTCTGAAAAATTGTGTTGGAGAGGAAACGGCTGCTCTCGGAACGTTCCATCCGAGGATCCTTACCAATAGCCAGGCGATGTCTGGAGATACCGTTTTGAATCAACCGGATGGGCTTCACCAGATTCTCAGGTTTCTTATTGGGAGCCAGTGTGCGAAGTCCGTCATAAGTCGGAAGTTCCAGATTCACACTCATGCGGTCAGCAAGAAAACCTGTCTGAGTAATCAGGTCTTCGGGGGCACCGGGAATCGCTTTGGCATGAATGTAGCCGTTAAAATGATAGTGATTGCGGAGAAGATACAGAGTCTGATACATAAGCTCCATAGTATAAGCAGGACTCTTCACCACTCCGGAACTTAAGAAAAGACCTTCTATATAATTACGTCTGTAAAACTCGATGACGAGAGTACAGATCTCTTCGGGGGTAAAGGTAGCCCGGGGACGGTCGTTGCTGCAACGATTCAGACAGTACTTGCAGTCGAAGATGCATTCATTGCTGAGGAGTATTTTTAATAAGGAGATGCATCTGCCGTCAGAGGCAAAACTGTGACAGATACCGGAAGCTACGGTATTCCCGAGACTTCCTTTCTTCCCGCGCCGGTTGGAGCCGCTGGAAGTACAGGCTACATCATACTTGGCGGCGTCTGCCAGAATGTGTAATTTTTCGTTTATCGTCAATTTGTGAGATGTAAGTGTCATAATAAATGAGTGCTCCTTTATATAAAAAACAAACTTATGTTCGATGAAATAATACCATAAGAAAAGGAAAAATGCAACATGGAATCGAACAAAGGTTCGCGATACGGTAGAGGTAATTTTTTGTCCCTTTTCGATAAAATAAAATGTGTGAAAAAACGCATGTTTTTGATACAGTTGTTATGTTTTTGGAAAAAAATCTACAAAAATAACTTCTTTTACTATCAATATTTTGATTTTTCTGGTAGAAGAAATAAAAATAAAAAAAGAGTTCTGTTTTCACAAAAGAAAACAAATGAGGGGACGACGACCTGAACTTAGGGGGGATTTTTTGTCTCCTTCACTCTTGCCATTTAATAAGGAGGATATAAAATGGGCAAAGAAATGATTGCTATGCTGCTTGCCGGTGGACAGGGTTCCCGTCTTTATGCATTGACCCAGAAACTGGCGAAACCTGCAGTACCATTTGGCGGAAAATACCGTATCATCGATTTTCCGCTGTCAAACTGCGTCAACTCAGGAATTGATACGGTGGGTATCTTAACACAGTATCAGCCGCTGGTACTGAATGAGTACATCGGAAATGGACAGCCTTGGGATTTGGACCGTCTTTACGGTGGTGTTCATGTACTTCCGCCATATCAGAAGGCATCTGGTTCTGACTGGTACAAAGGAACAGCCAATGCAATTTATCAGAACATTTCATTTATCGAGAGATACGATCCGGAATATGTTATCATTCTGTCCGGTGACCAGATTTGTAAACAGGATTACAGCGATTTCCTTCGCTTCCATAAAGAAAAGGGTGCGGAATTCAGTGTGGCTGTTATGGAAGTGCCTTGGGAAGAAGCTCCTCGCTTCGGTCTTATGGTAACCGACGATAATGATAAGATTACAGAATTCCAGGAGAAGCCGAAGAATCCGAAATCCAATCTGGCTTCCATGGGTATTTATATTTTTAACTGGGATGTTCTGAAAAAATATCTGATCGAAGATGAAGCAGATCCTGAATCAGAGAACGATTTTGGTAACAATATTATTCCGAACCTGTTAAAAGACGGTCGGGATATGTATGCATATCATTTCAGCGGATACTGGAAAGATGTTGGAACGATTTCTTCTTTATGGGAAGCAAATATGGAAGTACTGGATCCGGAACACAGTGGAATCAATCTGTTTGATGAAAACTGGAAGATTTACAGCCGAAACAGCGGTATGACCGGTCATAAGATCAATGCAGGAGCTGTTGTGGAGAATTCCATGATCACAGATGGTTGCCGAATTTCCGGTAATGTAAAACATTCCATTCTTTTTTCCGGCGTAAAAGTGGAAGAAGGAGCAATTGTGGAAGATGCTGTTGTCATGGGCGGAACCATTATCAAGTCCGGAGCAGTAGTAAAACATTGTATTGTAGCGGAAAATGTAGTGATCGGAGAGAATGCACAGGTAGGTGCAATGCCTGCTGACGGCGAGGCAGGAGTGGCAACAATAGGTGCCGGCGTTTATGTAGGTGACAATGCCAAGATCGGACCGAATGCCATGATTAGTGAAAATGTAAAGGACGGTGAAGAACAATGGTAAAATCTAACGCAAACGCATTGGCTATTATTTTTCCGAATATGTATGACAGAGTAGTACCTGAGTTGACCAACGAGCGTTTGATGGCTTCCGTACCATTTGCAAGCCGTTATCGTTTGATCGACTTCCTTTTATCCAGTCTGGTCAACTGTGGTATTGATAATATTACAATTCTCGCACGAGAGAACTATTTCTCCCTTCTGGATCATCTGGGATCCGGTCGTGAGTGGGATTTGAGCCGTAAGAATGGCGGTCTTAATATTTTCCCTCCATA
>JAQYIU010000056.1 GCA_028721415.1 Lachnospiraceae bacterium
AACAAAAACACTGAAGATCAAGCAGACTTATGTGGAGAAAAACAAAAAGCTCGTAACGCACATGAAACCACTTACCTACACCACATCGGATAAAAAAGTTGCAACCGTGACGAAAAAAGGTGTGATTAAAGCAAAAGGAAAAGGAAGTTGTTATATTTACATAACCGCTTTCAGTGGAGTTTATACGAGAGTAAAAGTAACTGTAAAATAATAAAACGAAGATAGACCATCTTCCACATCGGTTAGCTGATGTTCAAGCAGAAGTGCAGCCCAAAGATAAAATAAAAAGAAATCCGCCATACAGTTGACGGATTTCTTTTTTGTTGAGTCTGGGAGCTGCGCTCTTTGAGACATTTCCTTTTCAATTATCTACAGAAAAAACTTCGTCCATATTCCGTACACAATCACTGCCCCATCCATACCGGGTCATATAGAAGAGGGCATAAATTAAAAAGATAAAAGATTTATTTCATATTTTCTTTTCGAAATCTTGCCGGTGATATGCCGACTCTTCGTTTAAAGGCATTTATGAAGCTTCCATTTGAGCTGTAACCGAGCATGTCTGTAATCTGGCTGATGGAGTTGTCAGTACTTTTTAATATCATTTTTGCATAGTTTATTTTGGTGCGAGCGGCATATTCGATGGGGGATATGCCGGTTTTTTGTTTGAAGATGTGGGCGAAATAGTAGTTGCTCATGTTGACATGGAAAGCCAATTCTGTCAGGGTGAAGGTATTGGATAAGTGTTCCTTGATATAGTTGGTTATCTCCGTTATCATGTCGTTGGATTCCGTGGTGTGGGCGGTAAAAATATCTTCGGAAGCCTGTAAGGTACAGAGGCATTGATAGACCATACAGGATAATTCCACATCTGTGATTTCCTGATTATATAATAATTTGGAAATGTTTTGTTCAATCAGATGTGGAAGATTCGCGGTTTGATAACCATGGAAAACCGGAGAATGATTGCCGGTGATTAATTGATCGGTTACTTTATAGGCTGCATTTCCGGTAAAATGAAAATAATAGAAATTACAGTTCATTTCCACATAGTATTTATGGGGCTTGGAACAGTCGATTAAAAGAAAATCTCCTTTTCGTGCCACATAATGTTTTTTCTCATAATCCAGAGTCAGTTCTCCATCAGCAACATAAATTAATATTGGAAAACGATTTCCTTCTCGTTCTACCTGATATCCAAAACGACAGATAAAATATCCGCAGTTTGTGACTCCGTAATTGTGTTCCAGAAAGGAATCGGAGGGAGAAAAGAAAAAATATTGAGATCCGTGCAGTAAGCCTCTTTCCTTACAATCCATAGTGGTATGCTCCTTGAAAAATGTATCAATTTTGAGGTTCGCGATATGATTAATAGAAGAAAAATAGTAAAGAATATACTTTTATTATAGTATAAAGAGTAGAAAAAGCAAGATAGATAAATTTTTTAGCAATTTGAGAAGATGAATTTCTATGAGATTCATGATAATTTATAGCCAGAAACAAGAAATACTTATAATTAAGATAAAGAAGAAGGGAGTATTTATTATGACAACTCAGGAAAAGAAAGCGTTGATAAATTCCATGAAAGGATTGATTGTATCCTGTCAGACACAGCATGATGACCCGATTTATACTGAAAATATGCATGTAAAGATGGCAGAGGCAGCAGAATGGGCCGGAGCTGTGGGAATTCGTGCCAATAGCCCGGAACAGATCAGAGATATTAAGGCAGCGGTTGATCTGCCGGTTATCGGTCTCTGGAAAATCTGGCATGACAATACAGATGTATTTATCACTCCTACTTTAGAAGCCTGTAAGGCAGTATGGGAAGCAGGGGCAGATATCATTGCCCTGGACTGTACGTCTCAGTTAAATGCAGAGGGACGTCATGCCTATGAACTATTGGCAGAAGTGAAAAAAGCGATTCCGGAGGCACCGATTTTTGCTGATGTTTCTAATTATGAGGAGGCTGTGAGAGCTGTGGAGATGGGAGCAGATATCGTTGCGCCGACCCTTTACGGTTATACGGAAGATACAAAACACATTGAGGAGCCGGATATGAGAATGTTTGCAAAAATGTGCCGTGATCTTGGTGACAAAGTCAGCATTATGATGGAAGGACATATTTACACCCCGGAAGATGCGATGAAATGTATGTTCTTAGGCGCCGATGCCGTTGTGGTGGGAAGTGCAATCACAAGACCACATCTTACGGCAAAACGTTTTGTAGATCTGCTTTCCGGTTATCAGGATAACTGGAGAGATGCAGAACGCAGCAAACACTAAGAAATTGAAATGCAACCGAATCTGATGTCAAATCTTATGTGGTTTTGATTGGGAAACACCGTAATGGAGAAAGGGAGCGATGGTATGGCAAAATTTGATGTATATAAAGCACAAAATGTCGAAGTAAGTGTTAAAATTCCCTGCGAGAAGTCTTTGGAGGAACAGCTTTCGATTATGGAGCTGTATACAAAAACTCACAGAGAAAATAAAGTAAAAGGAAAAGAAATCTGTGAACTGGAATGTCTTAAGGTGTTATATCCGAGAATGTTTCGCAGTATTGAACCGCAGGATAAAATTGTAGGAAGGCTGGATTTTCTTCCAATCGGGTTTGGCTGTGTGACTTCTCTTGGAGGGGTGGGGCATTATTGTGTCTTCAGTAAACTTCGGGATTTTCAGAACAATCTGGAGACCAAAGAACAAAAGGAACGGGTGGAGGTACTTTATGATTATTGGATGGAAAATGATTTAAAGACCATTTATTGTAATGAGATGCTGACAGACGATACTATTGGCGGCTTTATTGACACGAAATATCCTATGATTGCGACGGCACGTCTTTCCGGGATGATGCTGGATTATCCAAAACTGCTTCAGCTTGGAATCAGGGGCCTTCGGACAACGATTGAAGAAAAAATGAAAGAGGATCCGGAAAATCCATTTTATATTGCGATAGAAGGATGTCTTGATATTTTTGTGAACAGTGCCGATGCACTGAAAGAAAAGGCACTGGAGCAAAGTGAGAAGGAAGATGGGGCGCGAAAGAAAGAACTGAAAGAGATGGCAGCGGTTTTGGAAAAAATTAAAAAAAATCCGCCGGAAACCTTTCCGGAAGCACTGCAGCTACTCTGGTTATATGCCATGCTGTCAGGCGTGATCAATTACGGCAGACTGGATGATTATCTGGGACCGTATCTTGTAAAAGATATGGAAGAAGGAAGAATGACTGAGCGGGAAGCCTATGATTATATTTACTCCCTATGGACCCTGATTGAGAATCGCCGTACCACGGTAAACGGAAGAATCATTGTCGGCGGTCAGGGAAGAAAACATCCGAAGGAAGCTGATGTCTTTCTTCACCTTGCCATGAAAGTGGCAAAAAATACCCGTTATGTGGAACCGCAGTTTACCCTTCGTTTTGATAAAAACACTTCAGAGAAAATCTGGGATGAAGCTCTGGATGCCCTGGGAGCAGGAGCCACTTATCCAACCCTTTATAATGACGAAGTAAATGTTCCGGCTGTTGCCTGGGGAATGAGAATTCCAGAGGAAGATGCGAAACAGTATGTTCCATTTGGATGTACGGAATTCGTGATTCAGGGAAAAAGTACGGGAACCCCAAATGTTTGCATCAATCTGTTAAAGATATTGAATATTTTTATGAACGAGGGAATTGATCCCATGGATGGTGTGGACAAATCAGGAGGATGTGAGATTGCTCCACTTTCTACATATAAAACTTTTGACGAATTTTTCGATGGATATCAAAGGTTTCTTAATTACTATCTGGATCAGTCTGTTCGTTGTCAATATCGTTCTTATGAGATTATGAATGAACATGTGAGCTTTCTGTTTACCAGCATTCTCATGGATGACTGTATCGGAAGAGGAAAAGCTTTGCTTGACGGTGGGGTGAAATATCTCGGCGGAACCAACGAAACCTACGGAAATATTAATACTTCAGATTCTTTGCTGGCGATTAAGAAATTGGTATTTGACCAGAAAAAATATACACTGGATGAGTTAAATAAAGCAGTGTTAGCTGATTTTAAGGGATATGAAGATATAAGAAAAGATTGCCTTTCCTGTGATAAGTATGGCAATGATCTGGATTCTGCGGATACCATGGCAAATGAGCTTTATGAATTTGTGGCAAAAGGTGTCAGAGATCGTGGAATCGCCATGGGAATGCAGTATTTTATGATCGTGATTAGCAATAATCAGCTAAATACCGAATGGGGCAATCAGACGGCTGCTTCTCCGGATGGAAGATTGTCGGGTATATATCTGAATCCTGCCAATAATCCGCAGGGAGGTGCGGATAAGAGCGGTCCGACGGCGATGTTAAACTCTCTGGCTAAATTTGATGCCAGATATCATGCCGGTTCTGTACAAAATATTAAATTTTCTCCGACCATGTTCAACAAAAACCGAGCGTTGATTAAAGCTTTGATGAAAACCTATTTCTTCAAAAAAGGCGGATGCCATCTGATGGTGACTGTTGTAGATAAAGCAACCCTGGAAGATGCCGTGGTTCATCCGGAAAAATACCCGAATCTCATCGTCCGGGTCAGTGGATTTTCCGCAGTGTTTGTCAATCTGACTTCGGAAGTACAGAAGGAACTACTTAGCCGTGTCACTTACGATGAAGAAAGATGTGGTATGGTCTGATGGAAAATGCAAGAGAATTATCTATTATGGAAATTGAGCGGTTTGCCATCCACGATGGGCCGGGAATCCGAAGTACCGTTTTTCTGCAGGGGTGTCCGCTCCATTGCCCATGGTGTGCCAATCCGGAGTCCCAGACAATCGGTCCCAAACTCATGTACAATGAAAAGAAATGTGTTCATTGTGGAAAATGTGTAGAGAACTGTCCGGCAGGTGCCATAAAAATTAAAAATGGCAGTCTGGAATTTGACAGGACACAATGTATGAAGTGCAGATCATGTGAAAAAATATGTTTGCAAAATGCCATTCAATGGAATGGAAAGAAGCTTTCCATAGATGAAATCATCGCAGAAGTACTCCGAGACAGGGATTATTATGAAGAATCCGGAGGGGGAGTGACCATTTCCGGGGGAGAATGTTTTGTTCAGTTTGAAGGGCTCATGGAACTTTTGAAGGGACTAAAAAAAGAACAACTTCATGTGGCGGTAGAAACCTGTGGACAGACCAGTCTGGAACACATCAAAGAGGCATATCCTTATATCGATTTGTTTTTATTTGATTTAAAACATATGGATGCTGATATTTTTTCCAGGGTGACGGGAGGTAATCTTGAGGTTATTTTAAACAACATTTCCTATATTGCAAAGCAAAATCCGGAAAAGATCATCATTCGGGTTCCAGTGATTCCAGACTTTAATTATGATGGGAAAGTTATGGAAAAGATTTTCCGATATGTCAAAGAAAATGGGTTGAAAAAAGTACATTTACTTCCATATCATACCTTTGGAATAAATAAATATGCTCAATTGGGACGTTCATATGAAATGAAAAATACATCCAGCCTCCATGAGGATGAACTGAATATTTATCGAGAAAAAGGAGAAGAAATGGGGATTGTTATTTTATAAGTGTATTTGGCATAAACAAGGAGTAATGATATTATAATATTAAAAAGAGTGCTACCGATGACGGTTCACTTGATATGTTTTCTTTATTATAAAAATAACCGCTTAACTTACCAGGTTGGGACGGTTATTTTTTTGTGGTCTTAATGCTATTTGAACCAATCGCATATCCAAGACCAAATGAGGTTAAGCAGAGACTAAGTACTGCAATCAAGTCGCCGATTGTAAGCATAAGCGGTAGCACTTGATTATTATTGTAGCAAACATATGTTTTCAATATAATAATAATCTTAAAATATTACATAAAAAATTTTGTCCAGATTCCATATATAATCAAAATTATGATGATGAGTGGAACCGCGTAAGTCAGATACGGTCTTAAGAATTTAGGCATCTTAAGGCCGTTTCCTTCGTTTACTTCTGCATAATAGTTCTCGCTGCCCCAGCCATAACGGCTCATACAGAAGACAGCGTAGACCATACTTCCGAAAGGAAGGGCCAGGTTACTCACAAAGAAGTCTTCCAGGTCAAGAATGTTGCTTCCCGGGCCGAACGGGGTGAAGCCGGACAGAAGGTTAAATCCGAGAATGCAAGGCAGGGAGCCGATGCATACGATGATGATGTTAATAATTGCTGCCTTTTTTCTCGACCATCCTGCGATTTCCATGCACATGGACATCAGATTTTCAAATACTGCAATGACTGTGGAAAATGCAGCAAATGTCATGAACAGGAAGAAAAATCCGCCCCAGATATGACCATTTGGCATTTCGTTAAAAATATTGGGCAGGGTGATGAAAATCAAGCTTGGTCCCTGATCCGGCTGAACGCCGTAAGCAAAGCATGCCGGAAAAATGATCAATCCTGCAACGATTGCTACAAAGGTGTCCAGAGATGCAATGGTAATCGCCTCTCCTAAAAGTGAAGATTTCTTATCGATATAGCTGCCAAAAATCGCCATGGAACCGATTCCCACGCTGAGGGTAAAGAAAGCCTGATTCATGGCCTGAGCCACTACAGTGAAAAAACCGATTTCCTTAACTGCATCCACATTTGGTATCAGATAAAATTTCAATCCTTCTGAACCATTTTCAAGAAAAATACTGTTGACTGCCAGCACTACCATGATGATAAGAAGAGCGATCATCATGAACTTTGTAATCTTTTCTACCCCTTTTTGAAGACCGAGAGAACAGATACCAAACCCAAGGATGATGATAATAAAGGAAAATAAAATCATGGTTCCCGGGCTCTGTGTCAGATTTTCAAAGGTTCTTATGATTGATTCTGTCGTTGAGTTCTGGAATTTACCTGTAAGCATTCCATAAAAATAATATAACATCCATCCGGCGATGGTGGTGTAAAAGAACATCAGGACATAGTTGGCAGTGATGGCCAGCTTGCCGTGAAAATGCCACTTGCTGCCGGGTTTTTCCAGAATGTTGAAGGAGCGCACGGCAGAGGCCCGGCTGGCCCGTCCTACGGCCAGTTCCATAGTCATGATGGGAACTCCGAAAATCACAAGAAAAAGGAGATATAAAAGAACAAAAATACATCCCCCATTATTACCAACAACGTATGGAAAACGCCATACATTTCCGATGCCGATGGCACATCCTGCAGAAATCAGAATAAATCCCAGACGGCTTTTAAATTTTTCTCTTTCCATGTCTAAAACCTTTCTATTGGCATATAAAAATGCTGTCATGTTTAATCAATATTAGTATTGTATAATAAATGTACCGAAAAAGATACAAAAATTTTCTTTTTCTGATTCTATTTAATGGAAAATATTGCAGAACCCGTAAAAAAAAGTTATACTAAAAAAGGAGAAGATGAGAAGAAAGAGGAGAAAATGAATCAGAAAACAGACAATATTTCAAACACAAAAAGTTACAAGTTAATTGCACTGGATCTGGATGGAACCTTAACCAATGATGAGAAAGAGATTCCTGCCTATACAGCGGAGGTGTTGATGAGGGCACAGAAAAGGGGAGTTCGTCTTGCCCTTGTATCGGGACGACCTGCTCCGGGACTTCATTATGAAAGAGATGTGCTGAAAATGCAGGAGTATGGAGGTCTTCTTATTTCCTATAATGGAGGACGAATCGTGGATGCATCCGACGGCTCTTTACTTTATGAAAAAATCATGGATCTTCAGGTGACGAAAGATATCCTGAGATATCTGAAAGATTTGCCGGTGACCATAATTCTTGATAATGGAAAAGAACTTTATGTAGAAGATCGGAATGGATATCAGGTGCAGCAGGAAAGTTATAACGCTCATATGTCGGTGGTCGAGATGCCGAATCTGGCAGAGACACTTGATTTTTCGGTGGTAAAAATACTGATTGCTGTGGATCCGTCCATTATCTTTGAAATACAGAAACAAATTGCAGAATATCTGCCGGAAGATCTGACCGTTGTCCGTACCGCACCGTTTTATCTGGAGATCATTCCGAAAATCATCAATAAAGGGCAGGGAATTCTACATGCCTGCGAGTATCTGGGAATTCAGCCGGAGGAGGTTGTTGCCTTTGGTGATGCGGAAAATGACATTTCCATGATTAAAGTTGCCGGTATGGGAATTGCCATGGGAAATGCAGAAGAAGAGGTAAAGAAAATTGCCGACAGGATAACTCTCACGAATAATGAGAATGGAATTGCTGCAGTATTGGAACAGATTTTGTGACAATTGGGGGTCAGGTTCTGACACCACAAAAAGGAGGAAGAGCTATGTATTATGGAAATATTAAGAAAAGTGATATTGCAAATGGCCCGGGAGTCCGGGTATCTCTGTTTGTCAGTGGCTGTACCCATCATTGTAAAGGCTGTTTTAATGAGGAAACATGGAATTTTAAATATGGTGAACCATTTACAGAAAAGACAGAAGAACAGATTCTTAATCTGCTGAAACCTTCCTATGTCAGTGGACTTACGGTTCTTGGAGGAGAGCCGATGGAATATGTCAATCAGAAGGATCTTCTTCCATTTTTAAAAAAGGTGAGGGAAACTTATCCAAAAAAAACGATCTGGTGTTATACCGGTTACGTTTATGAAAAAGATGTCCTGGGAAGAATGGTTTCCAAATGGAAGATTACAAAAGATATTCTGGAATTGATTGATGTGTTGGTGGATGGACCTTTTATAGAAGAGCAGAAAGATATTACCCTTCTGTTCCGTGGCTCTTCCAATCAGAGACTGATCGATGTTCCGAAAAGTATGAAAGCCGGAGAAGTCGTTCTCTGGGAACCGCAGGATTAGTAAATCAGCCATGGAAATCCATGGCTGAAACTTTCTAATGTTTATGTTTTTTGTTGGTTTTGTCTGTGGTGGTGAGGAACTGTACCGCAATACCCAGTACACTTATGATAATGGCCAGCAATGTTTGCGGGATGGAAAAGGAATAGATTCCCATGGTTTCACAGACGGTGATCAGAAGTCCTGCCGCGGAAAATCCGCATACAATGGCGGAAGTGCAGATGATTACCGGACGGATAAATTTCAGTGCCAGTGCACCTATTCCAAAACCAATCAGAACAGACAGGAAGAACTGTATGTCGCCGGTAAAAGGAAGGAAAGATGCTCCAGCCATGAATGCCAGGCCAAAACAGAGAATAAAAATCCCTGCCTGATAGATCCGGTAGGCAAAAAAAGCCAGAAGCAGTCCGCAGATAATGACAGCGAGAGCAATGAGAATGCCCGAAAGATTAAGGAATTTTACGCCTACGATTCCACCGATGATTGCACCGGTAAAGAATCCGGTAAGACTCATGAACAATTTGGAAAGTTTAAATCCGAAAAAACATCCCAGCAATGCAATGATTAATGAGATAGATATTCCCACCATTTTGTAGGTGGAATCCAGATTCTCTATATAATTTCCGATGACACTCAGATAAGCAGTTCCTCTGTCAAAAGATTCTGGCAGAAAATCGCCAGTTTGGGACAGCTGAGCCGGAAGTGCTGTAAAAAAAGTAAATAAATCTGAAAACATAATGTCCTCCTTTTATATTATTATGTCAGTTAAAATAGTACATGATATGTGTAAAATGAAAGAAACTGATTTATGTTAGATTAACATAACGGGAAGGTTTTCGCAATTTTTTCGGAGGAAAACAGTTTATTGGTTTTTACTTGTGCGGAAAGAATTTTTATACTATAATACCGAAGGACTGTTCTTGTGAAATACAGTCAGAAGAATACCGAAAGGTATTTTGGATTTATATAAAATAAAGTAATAATATGAAATGAGATAAAGAAAGAGAGGAACGGATCATGAGCAAAGTAAGAACGAGATTTGCACCAAGCCCGACAGGAAGAATGCATGTCGGAAATCTTCGTACTGCATTATATACTTACCTGATTGCAAAACATGAAGGTGGAGATTTTATTTTAAGAATTGAGGATACCGATCAGGAACGTTTTGTAGATGAAGCTTTGGGTATCATTTACCGTACGCTGGAAGCTACCGGATTAAAACATGATGAAGGTCCGGATAAAGATGGCGGTTTTGGACCATATATTCAGAGTGAGCGCTGCGCTTCCGGTCTGTATATGAAATATGCCAAAGAACTGATTGAAAAGGGTGAGGCTTACTACTGTTTCTGTGATCAGGAACGTCTGGATTCTCTGAAACAGGTTGTGGGCGGTAAGGAGATCAGTTCCTATGACAAACATTGTCTGCATCTTTCCAAAGAAGAGATTGAGGCGAATCTGGCAGCGGGCAAGCCATTTGTAATCCGTGCCAATATTCCGAATGAAGGAGAAACTACTTTCCACGATGAGATTTACGGAGATATTTCTCAGCCAAATGAAGAGCTGGATGATATGATTCTGATCAAATCTGACGGATATCCTACTTATAACTTTGCCAATGTCATCGATGACCATCTGATGGGAATCACCCACGTGGTAAGAGGAAATGAATATCTGTCTTCCGCACCAAAATATACCCGTCTGTATAATGCCTTTGGCTGGGAAGAGCCAAAATATATCCACTGTCCTCTTATCACTAACGAAGAACACCAGAAACTTTCCAAACGTTCCGGACATTCTTCCTATGAAGATCTGATTGAGCAGGGATTTGTGTCAGAGGCAGTGGTAAACTATGTGGCACTGCTCGGATGGAGTCCTGCAGATAACAAAGAGATTTTCTCTCTGGAAGAGCTGGTAAAAGATTTTGATTATAAACACATCAGCAAATCTCCGGCTGTTTTTGATATGGTGAAATTAAAATGGATGAACGGGGAATATTTAAAGGCAATGGATTTTGACCGTTTCTATGAGATGGCGGAACCATATCTTAAAAAAGCAATCACAAAAGACTTTGATCTTAAGAAGATTGCCGCACTAGTTAAGACCAGAATCGAGATTTTCCCTGATATTATGGAAATGGTAGATTTCTTTGAGGAAGTTCCGGAATACGATGTGTCCATGTACACCCATAAAAAGAATAAAACTAATCCGGAAAAATCTCTTGAAGTCTTAAAAGGAGTACTTCCGGAATTACAGAAACAGGAAGATTTCAGCAACGATGCTCTCTATCAGCTGCTTCGTCAGTTTGCTTCTGACAATGAATACAAACCGGGATTTGTAATGTGGCCGGTACGTACCGCAGTTTCCGGTAAGCAGATGACACCGGGTGGAGCAACGGAAATCATGGAGATTATCGGAAAAGACGAGACCGTTGCAAGAATTGAAGCTGCGATTGAAAAGATTGAAAAAGAAAAATAAGAAGAATCGTTATATGTCTTCAGAAATAAAAGACTTATTTTTTCAGGTTGACAAAGATTTTTAAATATGCAATTATATAACTGATAAGATGATTCTGCCGGAAAGCGAGAGTTTTCCAGACAGGAAGATTATGCATTTGTTAAGACTGATCACTGACGGATAAGTGAGTTTACACAGTGTGATCAGAAGGATGAGTTTTCTCATCTGATATCAGCCGACCGTCTGGGCAACTTCTCTTGAAGTTGCCCTTTTTGTTCTTTTAGAGGAGATCAGAAAGAGCAGATACAGTCTTGGCATAAACTTTCGATTGATAATTCTACGATTGAGAAAGGAAAAGAAGAATGAAAACAGATATTCAAATTGCACAGGAAGCAGAAATGATGCATATTCGTGACGTTGCAGCACAGTATGGGATTGAGGAAGACGATCTGGAGTTATACGGAAAATATAAAGCAAAATTTTCTGATGAAATGATGAACAAACTGGAAGATCGCCCAGATGGAAAACTGGTTCTGGTTACCGCTATCAACCCTACACCAGCCGGAGAAGGAAAGACTACAACAAGTATCGGACTGGCACAGGCTTTGGAAAAATTAGGAAAGAAATGTATGCTGGCACTTCGTGAACCATCTCTGGGACCATGTTTTGGTATCAAAGGTGGTGCAGCAGGCGGTGGATATGCTCAGGTTGTTCCGATGGAAGATTTGAACCTGCATTTTACAGGAGATTTCCATGCAATCACCTCTGCCAATAACCTGCTGGCAGCTCTTCTGGATAACCACATCCATCAGGGAAATGAACTTCGCATCGATACCAGACAGATTATCTGGAAAAGATGTCTGGACATGAATGACCGTGCTCTTCGTAATATCGTTGTTGGTCTTGGAAGAAAAGTAGATGGATTTGTGAGAGAGGATCATTTTGTCATTACCGTTGCTACAGAAATTATGGCAATCCTCTGTCTCGCAGAAGATATGGCAGACTTAAAGAGACGTCTTGCAAAAATCATTGTTGCCTATGATCTGGATGGCAACCCGGTAACAGCAGGACAGTTAAATGCCGTTGGTTCCATGGCTGCCTTATTAAAAGATGCCATCAAACCAAACATGATTCAGACTCTCGAACACACCGGAGCCATCGTACACGGCGGACCATTTGCCAATATCGCTCACGGATGTAACAGTGTCCGTGCCACTAAAACTGCTATGAAACTGGCTGATATCACCATCACAGAAGCCGGATTCGGTGCTGACCTTGGTGCAGAGAAATTTATGGATATCAAATGCCGTATGGCAGGTTTAAAACCAGACGCAGTTGTTCTGGTAGCTACCGTACGTGCCTTAAAATATAACGGCGGAGTGCCAAAAGCAAACCTCGCAGAAGAAAACCTTGAGGCCCTCAAAAAAGGAATCTGCAACCTGGAGAAACACATCGAAAACCTTCAGAAATTCGGTGTGCCGATCGTAGTTACCTTAAACTCCTTTATCACAGATACCGAAGCAGAATATGAATTCATCAAAAACTTCTGTGAAGAAAGAGGATGTGAATTTGCATTATCCGAAGTATGGGCAAAAGGCGGAGAAGGCGGAATCGCTCTGGCAGAAAAAGTATTACAGACATTAGAAGAAAAAGAAAGCAATTTCAAAGTACTCTACGATGATGAAATGTCCTTAAAAGATAAAATCAACACAATTGCTACCGAAATCTACGGAGCAGACGGTGTAACATATGAACCGGCAGCAGCAAAAATGCTCGACAAGCTCACAGATCTTGGATTTGGCAACCTGCCGGTATGTATGGCAAAAACTCAGTATTCCCTCTCCGATGACCAGACAAAACTCGGCCGTCCGGAAGGATTTACGATCAGTGTAAGAGATGCCTTTGTCAACGCCGGTGCAGGCTTTGTTGTTATCCTCACAGGTGCGATCATGACCATGCCTGGACTGCCAAAGAAACCGGCAGCATATGGAATTGATGTGGATGACGAAGGAAAGATTACTGGACTGTTTTAGTAGATGTTGAGACGGAAAAATTTTCGTTTTTTCAGTCTGTGATTAAATAAAATCCCTATTTCTATTTCTTCTATGCTCCGTTGCGTCATGAAATGCTTTTTTGTACAACTCAAAAGCATTTCCAATGACTGCAAAGTCGCATGCCAGAAATAGAAATAGGGATTTTTTTATCAAGAAGAAGAGAAACGAAAAATTTTCCTGAAACATCTGATAAAAACTGCCATAATCGCCCAGTCGGCGTCTGTTGTTTTCAAAATTCCTATCTCGCGTCTTTATTTGATATCCACCCAGATGGCTGGTTTAATCGTGAATTTTACTGCGGTACAGTCATAACCGTAGTCCATGATGGTTTTGTCCTTATAGACGAAACTCATGGATCCTTTGGTGGCACCTGGTGTTCTGAGCCACCAGCAGGTCTTGGTATTGTGAATCAGATCATAATATGTGGTCACTTCCTGACTGCTTAACAGAAAGACCTGATCGCTGGTCGCATCTCCGCCGGAAGTATTGTAGGCTGGGTTTGGTTCTGTGGCAACTTCTGTCTGGGAAATAGCATTAATCTCTTCTGGTAAGAAGTTTTCACTTAAGAAAGTATCGTTAAGCCATGTCCGAATCGAAGAGGTTGCCCATGTACAGTTGCTGTCACCTTCCTGGAATGCTTTATTTGCAAGGGCATGGTCTTTAAGAAGAAGTGCTTTTCCGTCTTTTTTATCCAGAACACGCCAATCCATGGATGCATAGCTGACAACCTCGCCCGGTTCTGTTTTGGCGATGTTTTGTTTCTCAAGTTCGAGAAGCTGCTGTGCACTGTCTTTATAATATTCCTTTGCCAGGGCTTTAAAATCTTTCATGGCAGTTTTGGTGTCACCGTCAGATGTTTCTTTTAAAGCGGCCTGATATCGATGTTCTTTGTAGTTTTCGTAAGCAGTGGCATCGTTATTTTTCTCGTAAACATAATAATATGCCTCCCAGGCACCGACATCATCGCCGGTCAGTGAATAGACGGAAGCCAGACAGCTTCGGAATGAAGTGGTGCGAACAAAGAGTAAGATGGCGACAATGGCAGCCATGAAAGCAATGCTGACAAACAGATTGTGACGTTTTTGTTCAGCGGCTTTGGCAGTGGCCATTTCACTGCAGCGGATAGCCTGTTGTTCGGAATCACTGCATTCACAAACTCTCTTGTATATTTCCGGAGATACCCGGTTTTCCGGAATCTGTTTGGAAAGTTCATTGCGATGGATACGCTCGAAAATAGTCTGGGCGGAATAGTAATCACTTGGAGTTTTGGCCTTATCGCGAATCTTACAGGCTTCTTCGTATAAAGTGATCTTTCCTTCTGCACGGGCTGTAAATTTCTTAACACGAAGATCTTTGATCATGGCGTGAACATCATAATATGGGCGGCTTAATCGCAGATATTTTATGGCACGGGTATAATATTTATCCTGATCTTCAAATTGTTTCATATGCTCTGCAATATTGATATATCGAAGGGCTGTCTCATAATTTTTCTTTGCCTGTTCCTCTTCAGATAAATCTGATTTGGAATCTATATCAAGATTAATGTCTATCTTTTCATCATTTTTCATGGGGAGTATGTCCTTTCTAAATAATGGTATCAAATGGCATCAAATTATATTAACATTTTTTGTTGGTAAATACAAGTATTTCGCAGATTTTCGGAGCGGAGCGTTTATCTCAGTAGGAGATTTTGACACCCACTGAGAAAGATTAATTTTTTTACTCGCCACCTATAAAGGTGAGAGTCTTATCCTACTGAGATAAAAATCGCACCTGCGTTTTTGGTAACAGGTGCGATGGATTTCAATTGAAAATGATGTAGATAAAATTATGCGCGTTCTGCAAGGAAAGCTTCGACTGCTTCTTTGGTAGGAAGAGATGGTTGTGCGCCTAAATGCTGAACAGATATTGCTGCTGCAGCACTTGCATATCTTGCGGAAGCAATAATGTCGCCTGTTTCTGCGAACTGTTTTACGAGAACGCCGGTAAAGCAGTCGCCGGCTGCTGTAGGATCCACTGCATCTACTTTAAAGGTTGGAACCATCTGGCAGATGTCTTCGCCGTAGATAAAGGATCCCTTATCGCCCATTTTCAGTACAACATATTTACAGTTGGAGCGTTCTTTGATAATCTTGGATGCTGCGATACAGGTCTCATCATCTTCTGGTAAAATACCTACCAATGCTTCTGTTTCTGTTTCATTTGGAGAGAGGATGGTGATGCCCTGGAATTTTTCAATTGGATAATCCTGTGCAGGACCCGCATCAAGACAGGTGATCATGCCTCTTTCTTTTGCAAGTTCGAAAGCGCGGACATTGGATTCCAGAGGAATCTCCAGCTGCATCATAAGTGCATCGTATTCTTTGCCTTCAAATGCAGCTTCCACTGCTTCCGGTGTGGTGTTGTTGTTGGCACCTGTGTAGATGGCAAGGCGGTTCATACCGTCTTCTTCGAGCATGATGACTGCCATACCTGTGTTGGCACCTTCTACGGAACGAAGATTGGAAACGTCGATGTTCAGGTCTTTTAACATACCGTAAAGAGCTTCGCCATTCGCATCTTTACCAAGGGTTGCACATACAGAAACATCTCCGCCAACTTTGGATGCTGCCACTGCAGAGTTACTTCCTTTACCGCCGCCGGCATTGGAGTAAGTGGTTCCAAGAATACTCTCACTTGGATGTGGGATACGAGGCATCTGTAAGATCAAATCCATCATAATACTTCCAACCATTAAAATTTTTGCTGCCATAATATCAATTCCTCCATACATGAAAACTGGTGACAGTTCAGATAAAGCCGTTTCTGAACTATCTTGCGATACGTTTCGGACAATTAATCCTCAGAAATACTTTGGAAAAGAACAAAAATACATCGTTATATCGGGTGTAATATGTATATTTTGTCCTAAAAATTGTCAATTGTATTATCATTTTATAGAAAAAAAGACAGAAAGTCAAGGCGTGCTGTGGAACATATTACAAATCATATGAATAAATTGTTGGATGTAATTTGGCAGCTTTTTATTATTTTCATAAACGATATATAGATTCCGATAGCTGGAATAGTTTCCAAGATGAAAAACGAGAAGAGAACCATCTTTTTCTTCTTTTTGAACAGAATAGCCGGACAAAATGGAAATGCCCAGACCATTTCGGATGGAAGATTTGATCATCTCCTGATCGTTCATCTGCGCAACCACATGTAATGCGGAAGAATCGATATGGAGTCGTTCCAGAAACATGGCGGCTTCTTTCCGGGTGCCGGAATTATTTTCCCGCAGAATGATTGGTTCTTTGATCAGACGAAAAATGTCCGCATTCTCTTTCTGGAGTTTGCGATAATAATCTGTGGCAGGAGTGGCAATCACCAGCTCATCTTTGGCAAAGGGAAGGAAGGTGAGAGAAGGATCGTTGAGTCTCGTTCCCACAAGACCGAGATCCAGGCTGCCTTCTCGGAGCTGTTCGATGACGCCGATACTGTCCGACTGCCACAATTCAAAACGTTGTACCGGATATTTTTTCTGAAAAGAGGGTAATACATGAGGAAGAAGATAAGTGCCCGGAATTGTGGAGGCGCCGAGGCGGATCACACCTTTGTCATTCTGACTGAAATGGTCATAAATACGTGTCCGAAGACGAAGAAGTTTCTTTGCTTCCTGATATAAATATTTGCCTTCTTCTGTCATTTCCAGATGCTTGGTCGTGCGGATGAGAAGAGTGGTGTTCAATTCATTTTCCAATGTGCGTATATGGGAACTGATGGTAGGCTGTGTCAGGTACATTTTTTTAGCAGCTTCGGAAAAGCTTTTCCATTCGACGACGGCCACGTAAGCCTCCAGTTGTTTAAAATCCAATGATATCACCTCTCAATCAGCTATGGATTTTCTTCAGGAGTATACGATGAAATGCTGTGATAAAAAATTCTTTTAAAAATAATTTTTTCTAATCTGATTTATAGTATACTATTTTTTATTGAAAAAATCTATAAGTAATTTGCTTTTGATGAGAAAAAATTTGAAATGTGATAAGATATTTTATAAGAATGCACACGGATTCGAAAAGGAAATTGTCTGCTACGCAGACCGAATCCGGCGCAAAGTCTCACATGCGTTTGACTTTAATCTGGAGGAGAAAATGATGATTTATTTTGATAATGCAGCGACCACATTGAGAAAGCCGGAAACAGTTGCAAAGGCAGTATATGATGCCATTCTTACCATGGGAAATGCAGCGAGGGGCGCCCATGAGGCATCGTTATCAAGTATGAGAACGATTTATGATACGAGGGAAATGCTCTGTGAGCTCTGTCATGGGGAGAGTCCGGAACAGGTGGCTTTTACAGCCAATTCTACAGAGGCATTAAACATGGCGATTCAGGGTCTTCTGGAACCGGGAGATCATGTGATTACCACAGTTCTGGAGCACAATTCGGTGCTCAGACCCTTGTATTTAAAGGAACAGGATGGCATTTCACTGACCATTCTTCCTGCCGACGAAACGGGAATGGTTTATCCGGAGGATTTTGAAAAAGCGATTCGGCCACAGACCAGGGCTGTTGTTTGTACTCACGCTTCTAACCTGACCGGAAATTGTCTGGATCTGTGTCGGATTGGAGAAATCTGCCGGAAACATGATCTGCTTTTTCTTGTGGATGCCTCTCAGACGGCAGGGGTATTTGACATTGATATGGAGAAAATGAATATTTCTGTTCTTTGTTTTACCGGACATAAAGGACTGATGGGGCCGCAGGGAACCGGTGGACTTGTTGTGAAAAAGGGTGTGAATATTAGCCCGCTTCTTGTTGGCGGCAGCGGAATCCATTCTTACAGCAAAACGCATCCCGAGACAATGCCGACTGCTTTGGAAGCCGGAACTCTCAACTGCCATGGGATTGCAGGACTTCATGCTTCCCTTCAATATCTGAAAGAAAAAGGAATCCATAACCTTTATGAAAAAGAACATTTGCTGATGAAAACATTTTATGAGGGAGTGGTGAACATACCGGATGTGAAAGTGTATGGAAACTTCGAGCAGGAAAAAAGAGCACCGATTGTAACACTTAATATCGGAGATTATGATTCCGGACAGGTGAGCGATGAACTACTAACCAGGTTTGGCATCGCCACCAGAGCCGGTGCCCATTGTGCACCTCTCATGCATGAAAGTCTGGGGACCAGAGAACAGGGAGCGGTCCGTTTCAGCTTCTCCCATTTTAATACCATGGAAGAAATTCAGGCAGGAATAGAGGCAATAAAAATACTGGCGACAGAATGAATATGATGCAATTATATCATAGATAATGTTGCCGAAATTTATTTCTCTTTTTCTGCAAAAATATCAATTGCGGGAGAATAGGATCTATGGTATTCTGATACTGTAATTTTGTTGCTATTTTACAATCGACTTTTTCAGGAAAAGGAGAGAAAAGAGATGAGAAAAATGAAAAAATCTTTAACTATTTTGACCGCAGTATTTGCTCTTTGCATGGCATTTGCACTGACTGTAAAAGTAGATGCAGCGGTTGCAGAAGTGATGGATGTTCCAACCAGTAATTTTAAAGTAAGCTATATGACCCCTGATAAAACTTATGTTGGCATTCAGGTTGTGTATAATGGAGACTGGACGCAAGTTGGTCTGTTTGACGTATATGGCAATCTGGTTGCTTCCGATGTTTGTGCTTCCTATGCAACATTTAATGGTTTAAGCAGGAATAAGATCTACTATTATCGTGCAAGAACTGTGGCATATAATTATCAAACCGGAACCTATGATGCAACTTCCGGATGGTCAGGTGCAAAGGCTTTTTCCACGATTAATTATAGCTTAAAGGCTGTAAAAGGAAAGAAAGCATTTACTGTGAAGGCTCCAAAGGTTAAAGGTGTAAAGAACTATAAGGTTTATATGTCAAAAAAGCGTGATACAGGATTCAAAAAAGCTAAGACGATCAAAGCCGGAAAGAAAATAAAAATTACGAAATATAATAAAAAAGCTTTTAAATTCTATCAGTATTATTATGTGAAAGTTGTTCCGCAACTCTCTTCCGGCGTGAAATGTACTGACTTTACATTGGGAAGATTTTATGTTAATAAGATATATAGATAGAAGACAGATGAGAAAGGATTCTATTGTCTGAGGTCAGATTATGAACGATAAGACAATGAATCTCATAAACCGGATTTTATATTATGTGGTGGCACCGATTCTGATTCTGGAATTTATTTTATCGGATATCGGATTGCTGAAATTCACAGGAGCAATATTTGCGGTATCGCTAGTGGT
>JAQYIU010000057.1 GCA_028721415.1 Lachnospiraceae bacterium
TACTTTCACTGGCATCCAGACATTCATCTATGACATTTTCCAACAAGATAATGAATCTGTTTTCTTCCAGATAAACCCGAATGAGAATCTCTTCTTTTTTGTCTGCATATTTTTTTATATTGGAAAAAATATTGTCAAAGACTCTTCGGAGTAATGCCACATCCGTTTTTATGGTGCAGTTTTCTTTCAGATTCTGAAAATCAACCTGATATCCCGACAAAGTCAGGATTGCCGCATATTCACCAAGAAATTGTTCCATCAGGGTACGTGCCTCATAGGATTCCGTCCGGACTGTCATCTCTACGTTTCCATAGACCAGAAAATAACGAAACATTTCATCGGTCAGATTTTTCAACTGATATGCTTTTTCCCGGCAGGTTCTGGCATATTGTTTCATCAGATTCATATCCGTCTCTTCATCCATCATCTCTGAAAAGCCAATCAGAGAAGTAAGAGGCGTCCGTATATCGTGGGAAATGGAAGTGAGCAATTCTTTATTGGCTTTCCAGGCTTTCTCTGCTTCTTCGTAATGGTTAATAATCGAAAGCCGCATCTCATTCACATCATCTGCCAGCTGACCGATTTCGTCATTGGAACGAATGGAAACCGTCTTCTCCAGATTTCCGTTGCGCACCTCCCGAACCTCAGCGGATAAAAATGTGATTTTACGGATGATAATCTGACTGAAAATCAACAGACAAATGATCATTCCCACAAGAGCAACGATAAAACCAGCAATTTTGATTCCATCATAATATCCATATTCTGAAAATTCGATTATGACGATGTCATATTTTCCATCATCAAAGGCAACGTTGTGGACATCTGAATTGCCGGCAGTGGACTCGGATTCGCCCTCACTATATACCGATGCCATGGTTCCGTCGGTTTCAAACAGCATTTCCCCATCTGCATCAAAAAGCATCAGATATACACTGTCCTGTTTATTGCACCACTCTTTCATTTTTTCATAATCATAGGATTTTATATGCTCATTGGAAATAAATCTGGAAAATTTATCCACAAGACGTTCTTCTCTTTTTGCTGCTCGATCCTCAGACATATAGACATTTTCAATATAATTTTCTCCCCCAAACTGGATCATTCCATAGAGTATCATCCCAATGACAACGGAAATAACTCCAAAAAGCATAATCTTTACCTGCAGTGATTTAAACTTCCGGCTCAACATAGCAGTACCCCTTTCCCCAGACTGTCTGGATATATTTTGGATGGGTATAGTCCTCTTCCAGTTTTTTACGAATTTTGAGAATATGAACCATCACTGTGTTGGTAGAAGAAGGAAGTACTTCTTCTTTCCATATCTGTTCATATAATTCCTCACTACTGAAGGTAACGCCCTTATTCTGATAGAGATAATTTAAAAGATCAAATTCTTTCTCTGTCAACTGAACTCTCTGACCATTTTTTTCTAAAATTCTTCTGGAAACATTCAAAGAAATTCCGGAGATATTTTTTTCTTCTTTGCTATATCTCTTCAAAAGAGCCTTGACACGTAAAATCAGTTCCACTCTGGAAAAAGGTTTCACCAGATAGTCATCCCCACCGGAACCATAGGCATTGATCTTGTCCTCATCTGCAGATTTTGCTGTAAGAAAAAGAACCGGACAATCTGTTATTTTCCGAATCTCTTCCACTGTCTGGATTCCATCCATTTCCGGCATGATGATGTCCATAATGATGAGATGAAATCCTGTGTCTTCTTTTATTTTCTCGATGGCATCTCTTCCATTATGGGCGGTCACTGTCAAAAAGCCCTCTTTGTCCAGCATCACCTTCACCATATTGCGAATATCTTTTTCATCGTCTGTAATTAAGATTTTTTTCTGTTCCATATCATCACTCCCCCTCATGATTATATGGTAACACGAATATGGCCTTTGGGAACTGAATTCTTTCTTAATTAAAAATCGAGGTCAGATTCTGTGAACATCACAAGACCTGACCCCGATTTTTCTAATTATTTATTTTTGGTAATAAAAAAGAGACACATCCCACAATCAATAGTATTGGTAATGCTATTTTTACCAATCCAATGATTACCATTCCGATTAATAATAATGGTAAAAATACAACAGTACATACAATTTTTGAAACTCCCCAGGCTGCTTTAATGGCAAATCCGAGAAGTTTTCCAAACACAAGAATCATCATAATCATAAAAATAAATGTATACATATCTTTCATCCCTCCATTTTTTCACTGTTGACCCTATTATAGACCTTTTGTATTTCGGGATAAAGGAACCTTTTACCCCAATAAGCACCTCTATTTCCGCTTTTTTGCGATAAAAAATGAATTTCCATTCCCTTCCAAAGTAATTTCAGTTATAATACACCTGTATCTCAGAAAAAGTGACTCCAACGATAAGAAAAAACTTCGCTGGGATACAATCGAATCGTATGAAAAAAATATTTAGAGGGAAATAATTATGGGAAGAAAATCAACGAAAGAAAATAAAAATATTTATCAGCTCAGCCGGGAAGCAATGAATTACTCCAGAGATGCTGCTGCCGAAAAGATGGACTGCATTTCTGCAGATCGAATTGAAAAAATTGAAAATGAAAAGACACTTCCTCATCCGGAAGAAGTCCTCGCCATGGCTGATTGCTACAAGACACCTTCTTTATGCAATTATTTCTGCTCCCATGAATGTCCCATCGGAATGGAATATGTTCCGGAAATCAAGAAAAAAGAGCTCTCACAGATTACTCTAGAGATGCTCGCCACGTTAAATAAGCTCACCCAGGGAAAGGATCGTCTCATTGAAATTACAGTAGACGGTGAACTTTCCGAGGATGAGCTTCCTGATTTTCTTAAAATAAAAGAAGAGTTGATGAAAATGTCTCAGGCAATTGATTCTCTGAATCTCTGGCTGGATCAGACTATCGCTTCCGGTAAGATTGACAGAAATCTGCTGCCAAAAGAATTCAGGAAATAGAATCTGTTTTCATCTTTTTTCCATCCATATGTACACGCAAACACAGATGATTACAGACAACAAGGAGCCGGTTGTGGTGGCCAACCCCATCGGAAAAAGGGTATTCACAAAGTATTTTGATGCCAGATAGGCCAGTGGGATTCTGGCGCAGACAATGGAGAGGGAATTATGCAGGAAGGAAAATTCCGACCGTCCATGGGCACAGAAATATCCGCTGAAGCAGAAATGGATTCCTGCCATGATACAATCAAAAACATATCCATGCATATACTGGCTACCCATTTTGACCACTTCTGCACTGGAAGAAAACAGTCCGATAAAGAATTCTGCGGATGTTTCCATCACAATCACAGAAAGTATTCCAAAGGAAACTGCAATTATAATTGCATAACCCAGAGTCTGTCTGGCACGATCGTATTTACCGGCGCCGATATTCTGGGCTGCCAAAGCTGACACCGTTGATAGCATGGAAGACGGTACTAGAAACAGAAAGCTGATGATTTTTTCCACAATTCCCACGGCGGCTGCATCATTGAGTCCTCGTTGATTGACGATCACCGTAATCACAATAAAAGAAATCTGAATGAATCCATCCTGAAAGGAGACAGGAAGACCAATTTTCAGCAATTGCCCTATAATCTTTTTCTGAGGATGAAAATCTTCTTTTGTGAAGGTCAATCCTGTTTGCCGTCTTGTTATGATCCAGAAGGAAGCAAAAACACTGATGGTCTGGGCAAGGGTGGTGCCCAGAGCTGCTCCGGCCGGTCCAAGTTTCAATCCACCGATAAACAGAAAATCCAGGAAAATGTTTGCCACACAGGCAATGACCACAAAGTACATCGGGCTTTTGGAATCGCCCAGTCCCCGGAAAACAGAACTGATGATATTATAGGCGGTGATAAAAGGAATCCCGATAAAACAGATGGTCAGATAAGCAATGGTTCCGCCCACGGCTTCTTCAGGGGTGGACATCACTGCCACAATGGGCTTCACAAAAAACAGAAGGACAATCGTCAGGGTGACTGACACTCCCATAAATAAAATCACCGTATTTCCAATGACAGAGGACGCCTCTCTCTTCTCTCCCGCACCAATGGCCTTCCCGATCATGACGGTGGAACCCATGGCAAGTCCCACAATCATCACAGTTAGCATATGCATGACCTGGCTTCCAATGGAAACAGCCGTGGTTGCCTCCACTCCATTAAACTGGCCGATGATAAATAAATCCGCCATTCCATATAATGTCTGTAAAAGATATGACAATAAAAAAGGCAGGGAAAACGAGACGATCGTTTTAAACACACTGCCTGTGGTTAGATTCTTTTCCATGTGTAACTCCTTATATTTTCTCTTTAGAATAACTCCAACACCTTTCCTTCATTATATTCTCAAATTATTTTTTCGTCTATATAAAAAAGAGAACTTTATCTGATTTCAGAAACACTTTCTCGTGTTTTCCTTCTTTCTATCAAAAGTTCTCTTTTGTATATTAATTTTACATAATTATATCATCTCAGTGGGAGGATACCCCACTGAGATGAGCCTCCGACGGATGGCAGATCCCGGCATAGGAAAGCTGCCGGGCTCGCCCGCGAATCCTCTTTGAGATTTGCGATTTTAAATTTCCAGAAAAATGCAATTACTATTTGATGAATCCAACCTGTTTGCAGATTTCTTCGATTGCTTTTTCTTTTCTCTCATTGAAGGATATTTTTATAATAACAGATATCAAAGGATAAAATTAAAGGAGGAATCTCATTGAACAACGAATATGATGTTATCGTAATTGGTGCCGGAAACGGCGGACTTTCCGCAGCAGCGACTACCTCCCGCAGAGGCCTTAAAACATTGGTTCTGGAAAGTCCCGGAAACCGTATCCATCACCGTAATCATCTGCGACGAACAAAAAACCATCACCGCCAGCACAGACGATACCATCCTGCAATTCCTCGAAAAAAACGGAATTTCCACTAACCGACATCGTCATTGATGTGCCGAGTGTGTAAAAAGAGGCTGTTTTCCTGCAGCCCCAACTCATCTTATATCAATCCCTTTTCCACACAATAATGATAAATTCCATCTTCCGCCACATGTCCACAGACATCTTCTGCGATTTCTTTCAATTCCGAAGACCCATTCCCCATGGCTATGCCGTGGCCGACCGCCTGCAGCATCTCCAGATCATTGTTTCCATCCCCAAAGGCCATAGCCTGAGATTTATCCAGATGATAATATTCCAGAATTTTCGCTACTGCAGTTCCTTTTCCGCTGTCTGCCGGAATGATATCAACGGCCCTGTCCCACCAGGCTGTAATCCGGGCATACTCCACATTTTTCAACATATCTGAATACTCTTCCTTCCGGGAACCAGCCATAATCTGATAAACCTCTTCTTCTGCCACCTGGTCAAAATCCTCTGCCACAATAACTTTGTTCTTTGCAATGGCATAATAATCCACCAGATCTTTATCTCTTCCGTTTGCTGCCGTCCGCGTCGTGGTGGCAAGGGCAACCGGACGATGAATGGCAGCTGCATTTTCTATGATTTTATGTACGTCCTCTGTGGGGATCGGAATCTTGTAAATGACTTCTTTTTGATTAAAAGAGTAGGAACCATTGAATGTAATAAATGCATCAAAATCCACTCCGTCAAATTTTGGAACCATTACGGGTGATCTTCCTGTTGCAATACAGAGAATGATGTTTCTTTCCTTTAACCGCTGCAGGGTTTCTATCATTTTTTCTGATATCACCTTTCTCTCTATGTCAATCAAAGTTCCGTCAATGTCAAAAAAGATTATTTTTATGTCGTTCATATTATGTACCTCTATCTTTCTTTTGTATAAAACTACAGTTCCAATCGTATTCTAAAAAATTTTTTCATCCCTCATAATAACAAATCTTTCTTTATTTCGCCATGTTTTCCTCAAAACAAATCCAACATATTATCGAGATATATCGCTTCCCTGACATGCAGCTGATACTCCGGTCTGGTCATGTAATAGAGGAGAAATTCTAAAATCAGGGCG
>JAQYIU010000058.1 GCA_028721415.1 Lachnospiraceae bacterium
CATGCACTGTTCTGCAAACACAGACATGAACGGAGAAAACACAGCAATCTTCTTCGGTCTTTCCGGAACAGGTAAAACTACACTTTCCACAGACCCGAAACGTCTTCTGATCGGTGATGACGAACACGGCTGGGATGACAACGGTGTATTTAACTTTGAAGGCGGATGCTATGCAAAAGTTATCAACCTGGATAAAGAATCCGAACCTGACATCTACAATGCAATCAAACGTAACGCACTTCTTGAGAATGTAACTCTCGACGAAGAAGGAAAGATTGATTTCGCAGATAAGAGTGTGACAGAGAACACCCGTGTATCTTACCCGATCGATCACATCGAAAAGATTGTACGTCCAGTATCTTCCGCACCGGCAGCGAAGAACGTAATCTTCCTGTCCGCAGACGCATTCGGAGTACTTCCTCCGGTATCCGTACTGACACCGGAACAGACACAGTACTACTTCCTGTCCGGATTTACAGCAAAACTTGCCGGAACAGAACGTGGTATCACAGAACCGACCCCTACATTCTCTGCTTGCTTTGGTCAGGCATTCCTCGAGTTGCATCCTACAAAATATGCAAAAGAGCTCGTTAAGAGAATGGAAGAGAGCGGTGCGAAAGCATATCTGGTGAACACCGGATGGAACGGAACAGGAAAACGTATCTCCATTCGCGATACCCGTGGTATCATCGATGCAATCCTTGACGGCAGTATCTTAGAAGTGCCTACAAAGAAGATTCCATACTTCAACTTTGAAGTACCTACAGAACTTCCGGGTGTAGATCCTGCTATTCTTGATCCGCGTGATACATACGCAGATGTAGCAGAATGGGAAGAAAAAGCAAAAGACCTTGCAGCAAGATTCAACAAGAACTTCGCAAAATATGAAGGAAATGAAGCTGGTAAAGCTTTAGTTGCAGCAGGCCCACAGTTATAATATTTTAATATGAAAAAAGTCCCTGCCGGATAGGATACAAAGTCTGGCAGGGATTTCTTTTTTGGAAAATAATGACATTATTTTTGCGGAATACATACAGAAATATAAGGGATGTTCGTCTCATTCTTCTTGTAAATGTTACAAAAATGTTAAAAGTGATTAACAAAAAGAAATATTTATGTTATAATACATTTGACAGCGAAATGGAAAGAAACATTTTTGTAACATTTTGTTTCGGGAGGATGAAAAATGAAGATTCGAAAAAGTATGATAACATTGATATTCACATTATTCTTTGCCTGCCTTACTCCGCAAAGTGTTTATGCAGATGAGATACCGGTGACTCAGGAAGAACAACAACTTACGCCTTCGATTACGTTGAAAAAGACAAAAGTTTCTCTGGAGAGAGGACAAACAAAGAAGCTGAAAGCAATCGTTAAAAATACATCTGGAAAAATTATCTGGAGATCAAGCAAAAAACGAGTAGCAACAGTGAATCGTAAAGGCAAAGTAAAAGCAAAAGATAAAGGAAAAGCAATTATCACAGCTAGAATTAAAGGCACCAATATTACGGCACGATGTGTTGTAAAAGTAAAAAAATACATTACCATGAAGGTGAAAACCACCGGTTACTGTAATTGTTCCAGATGTGCAGGAAAATGGGCTGGTGCACCGACAGCCAGTGGAACCCGTCCAAAGCAGAACAGAACCATCGCTGTTGACAGAAATCTGATCAAGCTTGGGACGAAAGTACAGATTGGAGATGAGATGTATGTGGCAGAAGACACTGGCGGTGCGATCAAAGGGAAAAAAATTGATATTTATTACAGCAGTCACAGTAAAGCAAAATCCCACGGTGTGCAGTATAAAAAAATAAAAGTGTATATTTAGGAAAAGCCTGCCTGGATATTGAAGGTAGCAGCTTCTAGATCTGACATAAAGGAAAGTATTCCGGTCCATTATATGACGGAAAACTTTCCTTTTGTATTTTCATGGATAGTATTTCAAAAAAATAGACTTGCCCTGCTGGTTTTTCTAGTATACAATGGAACATGTTTATTTCAAAGAGAAATTATAACATAATATGAAAAAAGTTTGAGTACCATAAAAATTCAGAAAGAGTTTGATGGAGTAATCTTATGGAAAATGAAGTAATATTATCGAAAATATTGGAGATTGGAGAAGGAATGCTGATTTCCGGCGGAGAGGTAAACAGGGTAGAGGATTCCATTACAAGACTTTGTACTGCTTATCATATGAGGAACATCAATGTATTTACCATTACGGCGAGTATTGTGGTGACTGTGACAGATGAAAAAGGTCAGGTGATTAGTCAGACCAGAAGAATCCAAAATTATCGAACTGATTTTACAAAACTGGAGAGATATAATGCTTTGTCCAGAGAACTTTGTGCCATACCACAAGACGCAGACTATATGACAAGGCGGCTTCAGGAGATTCGGGAAGAGAAAATGTATACAAACAGGCAGGATATTCTGGCTTATGTCCTGGTTTCCGCAACGTTTTCTGTTTTTTTTGGCGGAGGAGCTATGGATGCGGTGGCGGCAGCTATGGTAGGAGTTCTTTTATATTATATGGTTGGTATGACAAGAAAACTGGAGATGAATTATATTGTCTCGAATCTTTTGTGTTCTTTTTGTGGAGGAAGTGCGGCAGTACTGCTATTTAAACTGGGGATTGCACAGTCTGTGGATAAGGTGATCATTGGAAATATTATGCTGTTGATACCAGGAATATCATTGACCAATGCAATTCGTGATATGATCAGTGGAGATATCATGTCGGGAAGCAGCCGATTATGTGAGGCAATCCTGATTGCCATTGCCATATCACTGGGATTTACGATTACACTGTTGGTATAATTTGGAAGCAACCTGAGATTTGGAATCTGAATGATCTTAGTTGATAATAAAATGGCAGAAAAAAGAACGAGGACAAAGAGAATATGAAGCAGGAATGGATACAAATCATAATGGCTTTTGGAGGAACCTTCGGCTTTTCCGCCTTCCTTCATCTGGATAAAAATAAACTTTTGCCGGTCAGTATCGCAGGAGCTTTTACGTGGGCATTATTTCTTGTTGCCAGGAATTGGAGTGGTAATGAGATGGCGGGATTATTTTTTGCATCTGCCGTAGCTTCCGTTATGGCGGAGATTTTTGCCCGTATCATGAAAGCTCCCAGTACCGTTTTTTTGATTTCGATGCTTGTACCGTTGATTCCTGGAGGCAATCTCTACTATACCATGTCCCATCTGGTTCTCGGAGAGAGTGCACAGTTTAATATTTATTTGAGACTGGTACTATGGGAAGCTTCTTCCATTGCCCTTGGAGTGATGGCTGTGGTGTCAGTAGTACATTTGATGCAGCAGATGGTTTCCTATAGAAAGAAGAAAACAGAAATCTTTCCTCAGTAAAAAACAGATAAAAATTCCGGGACATTGTTCGGGATTACTATATATTAAGAAGAAAAAGTTGGAGGACAAAACATGAAAAAGAATTTACTTGTAGCACAGTCCGGAGGACCGACAGCAGCCATTAATGCAACCCTTGCCGGTGTGATTCGCAAGGCAGCAGAGTGTGAGCAAATTGATCGGGTATATGGAGCCTGTTACGGAATTCAGGGAGTACTTGGAGAAAATCTGGTAGATCTTACGCAAAAAGTGGATACACCGGAGAAAATAGAAATCTTAAGAAGGACGCCGGCAGCAGCTTTGGGCTCCTGCCGTTTTAAATTAAAAGACATCCGGGAAGATGACAGCCAGTACCAGCAGATCGTCGATGTGTTGCATAAATATAACATTGGCTATTTTATTTATATCGGCGGAAATGATTCTATGGATACGGTAGCTAAATTATCCGACTACTGTGAAGCTCATGGGGTAACCGATATCAAAGTAATCGGAGGACCGAAAACCATCGATAATGATCTTTGCGGGATTGACCATTGTCCGGGATTTGGATCTGCGGCAAAATACATTGCCACGGTTTTTGCGGAACTGGAACGGGAAATTACGGTATATGAAGCGAAAAATGTGATTATTGTGGAGATGATGGGAAGAAATGCAGGCTGGCTCACGGCAGCAGCAGCCCTTGCTGAAGGGCAGAATGGCTCCGTCCCATATCTCATTTATCTGGAAGAAGCCCCATTTTCCATGGAACAATTTGTAAGAGATGTGAAAGCGCGCCTGGAAGAAAATAATGCGGTGCTTGTGGCAGTCAGCGAAGGTGCCCATGATGAAAAGGGACAGTTTATTTGTGAACAAGGACAGGGAGCTAGAGAACTGGATGTATTCGGTCATAATAAATTGTCAGGAACCGGAAAAGTCCTGGAAGAAGTGGTGAAAGAGCAGATTGGTTGTAAAGTTCGCTCTATTGAACTTAATCTTCTCCAGCGTTGTGCTTCTCATATTATGAGTAAGACAGACATCGAAGAGTCTGGAAAGCTGGGAGAAAATGCGGTGGCACTGGCAGTTGAAGGCCAGAGTGGAAAAATGTCCACTCTTACCAGAGTCTCTGACACACCGTATGAAATTGTATACAGTGGTGTGGATATCACGGAGGTTGCCAATCTGGAGAAAAAAATCCCTGCTCACTGGATTAACGAGGAAAGAAACGGAGTCACCGAGGAGATGATCACCTATCTGAAACCATTGGTTCAGGGAGAGATTTCCAGTATCTATGAAGATGGAATCCCGAAATATCTGCTTTTAAAATAAAAATGGAAAATGATGGAAAAATACTCTTGATTTTTCCGGGAAAATATTATATTATATTTTTGTAAAAGGGGAGCTCACCAAAGTGGGCTGAGAGTAAGCTGTAGCGCTTAGACCCGTAACCTGATTTGGGTAATGCCAACGTAGGGATATAAGGAACGATTCCAGAATCGCGTATATACTTTTGTTGGTATATACGCGATATTTTTGCGCGAAAAACTAAAGCCATGCATTCAGAAACAAAAGAGGCTGCCAGCGCTGGCACAAAGGCAGACGAAAACTTGTTTCGGAATATAGGGCGAAGTCCGCGATCGAGATGAAGCGAAAAGGAATCGAGATGCACGGCTTTGAAAGGACATGTTTTGCCGTAGTGGGAAACAGGAGGATTATTATGTTTGGAGAATGTCTGGAAAATGTAAAGAAGAACCAGCCACTGGTTCACAACATTACCAACTATGTCACAGTCAATGATGTGGCTAATGTTTTGCTTGCCTGTGGAGGAAGCCCGATCATGTCCGATGATCAGGAAGATGTGGAAGATATCACATCCATTTGCGGTGGGCTTAATATCAATATTGGTACGCTGAATCGAAATACGATTCCATCTATGTTTTTGGCCGGAAAAAAGGCCAATGAACTTGGTCATAAGGTACTTTTAGATCCGGTGGGTGCCGGTGCCAGCGGACTAAGAACCCGCACTGCCAATGATTTGCTGAAAGAAATCAGATTTGATGTGATCCGCGGTAATATTTCAGAAATCCGCACTCTGATCGATGGCAGCGGAACCACGAAAGGAGTGGATGCTGATCTGGCCGATGCGGTGACAGAGGAGAATCTGGAAGAAACCGTGACAAAGTTAAAGGCATTTTCCAAAAGTATTGGCAGTGTCATTGCAGTGACCGGAGCCATTGATCTGGTTACGGATGGAGAGAAATGCTTTGTGATTCGTAATGGTCGTCCGGAGATGGGAAGGATTACCGGAACCGGCTGTCAGTTATCTGGTCTCATGACAGCCTATATTACGGCCAATCCGGATCAGGTTCTGGAAGCGGCGGCAGCAGCAGTGTGCCTGATGGGGCTCGCCGGAGAGATTGGTTATGCTAATCTGAAGCCGGAAGAAGGGAATGCTACCTACAGAAACCGTATCATTGACGCTATTTATCATATGGACAGCGAGACTTTGGAAAACGGAGCAAAATACACAGTACTTTAGCCTTTGGTATCAGGATATGAGGATGATAAGATGAATGTAAAAAAAGAAGATTTATTACTATATGCGGTAACAGACAGAAGCTGGCTTGACGGAGAGACTCTGTATGCTCAGGTTGAGAAGGCTTTGGAGGGTGGAGCTACGTTTATGCAGCTTCGGGAGAAGGAACTGGATGAGGAGAGTTTTTATCGGGAAGCGGTGGAACTCAAAGAATTGTGCCATAGATATCAGGTTCCATTTGTAATCAATGATAATGTGGAGATTGCAAAAAAGATGGATGCGGATGGCGTTCATGTGGGACAGAGTGATATGGCCGCAACAGATGTACGGAAGATTCTCGGAGAAGACAAGATTCTTGGGGTTTCTGCTCAGACAGTAGAACAGGCTGTTCTCGCACAGCAGATGGGAGCCGATTATTTGGGTGTTGGAGCTGTTTTTCCGACAGGAACCAAAGCCGATGCATCGGAGGTTTCCGAGGAGACATTAAAAGCAATCTGCGAGGCGGTGGAGATCCCGGTTATTGCCATTGGAGGTATCACAGCGGAGAATCTGTCGGAACTATCCGGAAGTGGTATCTGTGGTATTGCGGTTGTCAGTGCAATCTTTGCGGCAGAGGATATCACGAAAGCTACACAGGTACTGCGAGAAAGAACCAGGAAAATGATTGAGGTGAAATAAGATGCTGCGTGGAGCAATATTTGATATGGATGGTACTTTGTTGGATTCCATGCCGGTCTGGGATCATGCCGGAGAGCAGTATCTGGAATCTCTGGGAATTATCCCGGAGGAGGATTTGTCCAGAAAGCTGGCCACATTTTCCATGATGGAAGGTGCGGTTTACATGAAGGAAAAATATGATTTGCCGTTTCAGTGCGAAGAGATTATCGACGGGGTAAAAGATATTGTCCGGGAATGCTATCATGAGAAAGTTCCATTGAAACCCGGAGTTCGGGAATTTCTCTCAAAATTAAAACGTTTTGATATTCCCATGACAGTGGCAACGGCAACTGACCTGGATCTGGCAGAAGCCGCTCTTAAGAGAACAGGAATTGATTCGTATTTTACAAAGGTTGTGACATGTCAGGAAGCGGGGACAGGGAAGAGCCAGCCGGATATTTTTCATCTAGCAAGAAGTTATATGAAGACAGAAATTGAAGATACCTGGGTGTTTGAGGATGCTCTCCATGCGGTAAAAACTGCAAAACAGGCTGGATATCCGGTCTGTGCTCTGTATGATGAAGCCAACGAGGCGGAACTAGAAGAGATTCAAAGGCTGTCCGATATATTTTTAAACAATTTTGCCGAAGAGAATTTTCAGCTGGTGCAGGATAAGTTGCCCGTTGTCCTGACCATTGCCGGAAGTGATTCCAGCGGAGGGGCGGGAATTCAGGCAGACCTTAAGACTATGACTGCACTACAGGTATATGGCATGAGCTGTATTACCGCTTTAACTGCACAAAATACCCGGGGAATCTCTGCTGTATGGGAAGTCCCTGCTGATTTTTTTGAACAGCAGATGGAAAGTGTATTTTCTGATATTTTGCCCGATGCTGTGAAAACAGGAATGCTGGCGTCCGGTAAGCAGATTCAGCTTACAGCTGGATTCATGAAAAAATATCACATCAAAAATCTGGTGGTGGATCCGGTGATGATTTCCACCAGTGGGACAAGACTTCTCAGTGAGGAAGTTATGGAAATGATGAAAGAGGAGTTATTTCCTCTGGCAAAGTTGCTTACCCCTAACTTGCCGGAAGCGGAGTTTTTGACAGGAATGTCCATTTGTGACCGGACAACGAGAGAAGAAGCGGCAAAGCGAATCAGTGAACGCTGGGGTTGCGCAGTATTGTGTAAAGGCGGACATGACCAGGATAATGCGGATGATCTTTTGTATGACAATGGAAAATGTTATTGGATGTCAGCGAAAAGAATTGAGAATCCGAATACCCATGGAACCGGATGTACGTTATCAAGTGCCATTGCCGCATATCTCGCAAAGGGAGATTCGTTGCAGGAAGCAGTCCGGAAGGCAAAAGAATATATGACAGGGGCTATTGGAGCCATGCTTGATCTGGGTGAGGGCAATGGGCCACTTAATCATATGTGGGATTTATAAGAACAGAGAAACTCGAAAAGCGGAGCAGACACAAAAAGTCTAATCGGTGTTTGATTATATAACAATAAGATAGGAAAACAATAAAAAACGAAAGAGGTAAAGATTATGAGAGAATATGCAACGCAGATGGATGCAGCAAGAAAAGGAATTATCACGCCTGAAATGGAAACTGTGGCAAAAAAGGAACGGATGACGGGAGAAGAGATTCGAGAGTTGGTGGCTTGTGGAAAGGTTGCCATTTGTGCCAATAAAAACCACAAATGTATTGATCCGGAAGGCGTGGGATCCATGCTTCGGACAAAGATCAATGTTAATCTGGGAGTTTCCAGAGATTGCAAAGATTACGATATTGAGATGAAGAAAGTGATGGAAGCGGTAAATATGGGAGCACATGCCATCATGGATTTATCTTCCCATGGAAATACAGAGCCATTCCGAAAAAAATTGACTTCCGAATGTCCGGTTATGATTGGAACTGTTCCGGTTTATGATTCGGTCATACATTATCAGAGAGATCTGGATACACTTACCGCGAAAGATTTTATTGATGTGGTACGTCTTCATGCAGAGAATGGTGTGGATTTTGTGACTCTTCATTGTGGAATCACAAGAAAGACGATCGAACAGATTAAAAAACACAAACGGAAAATGAACATAGTATCCCGTGGTGGTTCCCTTGTATTTGCGTGGATGACTATGACTGGTCAGGAAAATCCATTCTATGAATATTATGACGAGATTCTGGATATTTGCCGGGAATACGATGTGACCATTTCTCTTGGCGATGCCTGCCGTCCGGGATGTCTGGCGGATGGTTCTGATGTATGCCAGATTGAGGAACTGGTTCGGCTGGGAGAATTAACCAAACGTGCCTGGGAGAAAGATGTTCAGGTTATGGTAGAAGGACCAGGACATATGCCGATGGATCAGATTGCTGCTAATATGAAGTTGCAGTCTACAATCTGTTGTGGTGCTCCATTTTATGTACTCGGACCGATTGTCACAGATATTGCACCGGGATATGACCACATTACATCTGCCATTGGAGGAGCAATCGCAGCCGCCAGTGGAGCTGCTTTTCTCTGTTATGTGACACCGGCAGAACACCTTGCTCTGCCAAATGTTGATGATGTAAAACAGGGTATCATGGCCTCCAAAATTGCTGCTCATGCTGCTGATATTGCAAAAGGTGTCCGCGGAGCCCGTGAGATGGATGATAAGATGGCCGATGCCCGCCGTAATCTTGACTGGGAAGCACAGTGGGCCTGTGCCATGGATCCGGAAACAGCCAAAGCCATCCGTGATGACCGCAAACCGGAACATGACGATACCTGTTCTATGTGTGGTAAATTCTGTGCGGTTCGCAGTATGAATAAGGCCCTTTCCGGAGAACATATTGATATTCTGTAAGGATATGTGGATAGCAGAGGGGGGTTAGTTCTCGCAGACTCTGGCATTGCATAAAAAAATGTGTTATGATATATCAGAACAATAGATAAATCGACAGGAGAAAATTATGCCAGTATTTGATTTTAGTGACGTAACTTATCAGAAAGAGCCAGCTGTATGTACTTACACCATATTTAAAACCGATGAAAATGTTGCTTCACCGGAGAATCCGATTATGGTTTTAGATAATGAAAAATGCCAATGGAAACATCATTCCAACGGTGTATTTACCAATCCGAGTAAGAAGACAACCTTTGAATTTGACGAGGAGAATGGAAAAGTCAGTGCCAATATTTTACAGATTGATGCCCGCTTTGTCAGCCTTTTGAAGTGGCTGGGAGAGAATCATATTAATGTCCGTCTGTCCGGAGCGAACCGGGAGGATGGATATGCGGTATACAAGATTCGTGAGATTGCCTATGGCGGCGGAACAAAATTATCTGCGGAAGATGGATTTCTGCAGTTCATGATTGATCGACTTCTTGCCAGCAATGCACCTTCAGAAGATGTGGAAGAGGAAGATCAGGAGGAGATGGGAGATGATATGAAGATCACCAGTCTCCAGAGTATCAAGGATTTTCTGACCTGTGCCGGAAAGACATTGCCGGATAATATCCGTCTCTGGGCGAGAAGAAACTTTGCAGTGGCAAGATCCCATGAAGTAACGCCGGAAGAGAGAAGACATGCACAGCGTGCTCTCTCTATCATGCTCAACATCAGGTGGAAAAAGAATTATTTCCAGTCCATTGATCCGAAAGAAGCACGCCGGATTCTGGATGAGGAACTTTATGGCATGGAAAAGGTAAAACAAAGAATCATTGAGACGATCATACAGATTAACCGTACCCATACTTTACCAGCCTACGGTCTTTTATTGGTTGGGCCTGCCGGAACCGGCAAATCTCAGGTTGCTTATGCGGTTGCCCGTATCTTGAAATTGCCGTGGGCAACTCTGGATATGAGCTCCATCAATGATCCGGAACAGCTGACCGGAAGTTCCCGTATTTATTCCAATGCAAAACCGGGAATTATTATGGAAGCATTTTCCAATGCGGGAGAATCCAATCTCGTGTTTATTATCAACGAGCTTGATAAAGCAGCTTCCGGAAAAGGAAATGGAAACCCGGCTGACGTTCTTTTAACCTTGCTCGACAACCTCGGATTTACCGATAATTATATTGAGTGTATGATTCCGACCAGCGGAGTCTACCCAATTGCAACAGCTAATGATAAAGATCAGATCAGTGCACCGCTGATGTCCCGTTTTGCGGTTATCGATATCCCGGATTATACCCCGGAAGAAAAGAAGATTATCTTTTCGCAGTTTGCCCTGCCAAAGGTATTGGATCGTATGGGGCTTCGGAAGGAAGAATGCATTGTCAGCGAAGAAGCTCTCGAAGCGGTTATTCAGAAATTTGCCAACACTACGGGAATCCGTGACCTGGAACAGGCAGCGGAACATATGGCAGCCAATGCTCTCTATCAGATTGAGGTCGATCATGTGGATTCTGTGACTTTTGATGCTGAGGCAGTGAGCAATTTGTTCGGATAGAATAGAAAAGATTCGCCAGCGAATCCCCTTTGAGATTCGTGATTTGAAATTAATGTTGATAAAAAAAGAAACATGATGATTCAGCTCTGACTGCAAGGCTTACCGAGCAGGAATAGTTGATGGGATGTTCAGTAATGGATACCGCAGGTGGAGTCTATCCTGCCGGATTGTATACAGAAACAACTCTCCTCTATTTCTTACCGCTGTCAGAGCGATGAGGGATAGAGGAGTTTTTTATGCTAAAAATTGCAGTATACGGAAAGGGTGGTATTGGAAAATCCACCATTACCAGTAATCTGGCGGCGGCCTTTGCGGTTCTTGGGAAAAAAGTGATTCAGATCGGCTGTGATCCGAAAGCAGATTCTACCATTAATCTGCTGGGAGGAACTACCCCGATTCCGGTGATGAACTACATGAGAGAATATGATGAAGATCCACAGACCATCGAGGATATTTCCAAGGTTGGATTTGGTGGTGTTTTATGTATCGAGACCGGTGGTCCGACGCCGGGACTGGGATGTGCCGGAAGGGGAATTATTGCCACATTTCAGTTGTTGGAAGATCTGGAGCTGTTTGAACAACAAAAACCCGATGTAGTTCTTTATGATGTGCTGGGCGATGTGGTATGCGGAGGTTTTGCAGCCCCGATTCGGGAAGGATATGCCAGTAAGGTTTTAATCGTCACTTCCGGGGAGAAGATGGCACTTTATGCGGCAAATAACATCAACAGTGCAGTGAAGAATTTCGAGGATCGGAGCTATGCAAAAGTGTATGGTGTGGTCTTAAATCACAGAAATGTGGATAGAGAATACGAAAAAGTAAGAGAATTTGCTGATAAAGCAGGTCTGCCGATCGTGGGAGAGATTGCCCGCAGTGAGGAAATAACCCGCTGTGAAGATAAAGGGATGACCGTAGTGGAAGGTGCGCCGGATTCAGAGGTTAGTCAGGCTTTCCTGGAGTTGGCAAAAGATTTGTTGGCGGCAGAAGAATGTGGAACGAAGGAAAAGGAGCAGGAAATGTGATGGAATGTCAAAAGATTTGTAATCATAAAACAGTCATAAAAAAAGAAGCCTTTTCCGTCACAGCAGAAGAACTGGTGAGTATCGGAAAAGAAGCAATTCCGGAAGAATTGATTTCCAATAAACACCTGATATACAGTTCTCCGGCGACTCTGGCTTTTAATTCTCCCGGAGCCCAGGGGTTTGGAGTAAAGAGAGCGGGGCTGGCGATTCCCGGTTCCGTGATGCTTCTGGTAGCACCGGGATGCTGCGGAAGAAATACGACGATTTTAAGTGAACTGGGTGGATACAGTGATCGTTTTTTCTATCTGATGATGGATGAGACGGATATCGTTACAGGAAGGCATTTGCGGAAAATCCCGCAGGCCGTCCAGGAGATTTACGATACCCTTGAGAAAAAGCCGGCGGTGGTGATGATCTGTATCACGTGTGTGGATGCTCTCCTGGGAACGGACATGGAGCGTATTTGTAAAAAGGCAACAGATAAGACGGGAATTCCTGTGCTGCCCTGTTATATGTACGCCCTGACCAGAGAAGGAAGAAAACCGCCGATGGTTCACGTGCGTCAGTCTATTTATTCACTGTTAGAGCCGAGAAAGAAGAAAAGCACATCGGTAAATCTGCTGGGACATTTTGCTCCGCTGGTAGATGACTGTGAGTTATATGATCTTTTAAGACAGATGGGGGTAAAGACGATCCGTGAGATCTCTCGCTGTGAGGATTATGAAGAGTATATGGCCATGGCGGAAGCGAATTTTAATCTGGTACTGGATCCGGAAGCGCGGTTTGCAGCCTCCGACATCCGAAAAAGACTGGAGATTCCCTCCATTGAACTGACAAGGCTTTATCAGATTGATAAGATTAAAAAACAATATGCACTTTTTGCTGCGGCATTGGGGACTCAGATTGATGATGATGAATATTATGAGGATGCCAGAAGAGCAGTAGAAAATTTCAGGAATAAGCATGAGAATATCACCTTTTCTGTTGGAGAAGGCTGTAATGCCAATGCTTTTGAACTTTCCCTGGCATTGATTCAGTATGGATTTTCTGTGGCAGAAATTTTTGCCAGCATCGGGGATGGAGATTTTCTCTATCTGGAAAAGATTGCAAAATTGAGTCCTCAGACAAAAATCTACTCTAATTTGGAGCCGACGATGCTTTATTATGATTGCAGTGAGAGTCCGGCAGATATCACCATTGGAAAAGATGCAGCTTATTATCATCCGGATGCTGCTCACCTGGAATGGAGTGATGACGTTCAGCCCTTTGGTTATGCAGGAGTGAGACATTTTTTTGAAGCCTGCGAGAAAAGTCTGAAAAAATGAGGAAAGCTTGAAGAAGCATAGGAAAGCAGCATTGCTGCTTTCGGGCTCGCCTGTGAATCCTCTTTGAGATTCGCGATTTTAAGAAAGGAGAAAGAGATGAAAGGACTTAGAAAGTACATTTCCCCTTTTGCTCCGGATCAATCCGGAGCGGCAGCAGTGCTCTGTGAATTGGGAGGTCTTGTTATCATTCTGGATGCCGGCGGCTGCGCCGGAAATATCTGCGGATTTGATGAGCCGAGATGGTTTGAGAGCAAAAGTGCCATTTTCAGTGCGGGACTTCGGGATATGGACGCCATTTTGGGAAGAGATGACCGTCTGGTCAAAAAAATAGCCATGGCCTGTGAGAAGATTGAAGGAGAATTTATTGCGGTAATCGGGACTCCGGTTCCGGCAGTAATCGGAACGGACTACAAGGCCCTGAAAAGAATGATAGAACAAAAAACCGGGATGCCAGCGATAACCATCGACACCGATGGGATGGAGTTATATGATGTCGGTGCGGGAAAAGCCTATGAGGCATTGTTCCGAACCTTTGTCGGTAAGGAAATAGTGGAATTGGGAGCACAGGAAGAGAAGAATAAGAGAATGGAAAGTGATTTTCGATGTCTTGGAATTCTTGGGGCGACTCCTCTGGATGTGGAAGAAAAGGAAGAAGGAGCAATCAGAGATTTTTATAAAAGACAGGGGTTTGACCAGATTTTTGTATATGGAATGGGAGACGGATTGGAAGCAGTACGGGCTTCAGTAACGGCAGAAAAAAATCTTGTGATTGCACCAGCCGCTTTAAAAACTGCCCGATATCTGAAAAAGCAATATGGAATTCCATATGAAACCGGTTATCCCCTGGAAACTTTGCCGGAATGGGAGAAAATTGTTGCCCGTATTCCGGAATTGGAAGGAAAGAGGGTGCTGATCGTGCATCAACAGATTCTGGCCAATGCTTTACGGGACAGAATCATCAGTAGAGTAAATGCGGCGGTGACGGTAGGTTCCTGGTTTTCTATAGATGAAAAAGAAAAAAAAGAGGGAGATCTGGTGTTAAAAGAAGAAGATCAGTGGATTTCTCTCATTGCTGATAAACAATATGATGTCATTATCGCAGATGGACTTTTTGAACGGGCATTGTCCGGGTATGAAGGAGAGTACTGGAGCCTTCCCCATTTTGCAGTTTCCGGAAAAAGGAAGGGATGAGCATGAAAAAAACAGTATGTATCCGTGTGTTTGGAATTGTGCAGGGTGTGGGATTTCGCCCGACGGTGAGCAGACATGCAGCAGCTCATGATATTTGCGGCAGTGTATGTAACATGGGGCCTTATGTGGAAATATGGGCGCAGGGAGAGGAAAATAAGGTAACGGATTTCTGCAAGACGGTAAAAGAGTGTCCGCCGGAGCGTGCTGTAATACTTAGAATGGACGTGGAAGAGCCGGAGGAGATACCGGTTTTTGAGGAATTTTCCATTATAGAAAGTGGAAAGGTACAGGGCGATATTTTCGTATCCCCGGATATTGCCATCTGTCCGAAATGTAAGCAGGAATTATATGATAAGAAGAATCGCCGTTACCTCCATCCTTTTATCAATTGTACCTGCTGTGGACCGAGACTGACGATTCTGGACGCGATGCCCTATGACCGGGAAAGAACAAGTATGGCTGAGTTTCCCATGTGTGACGAATGCGAATATGAATATACACATGCGGAAACCAGACGTTACGATGCCCAGCCGGTGTGCTGTAATGATTGCGGACCCCAAGTTTACGTGATTGGGAGAGAAGAAAGAGGAGACGATGCCATCCGATATGTGAGGAAAGTCATACGGGATGGTGGAATTGCCGCCATCAAGGGAATCGGGGGTTTTCATCTGTGCTGTGATGCCACCAGCGAAGCAGCGGTATCTCTGCTTCGCAAAAGAAAAAAACGTCCGATGAAGCCTTTTGCTGTCATGATGCGGGATATGGAAACCGTAAAAAGGGAATGTCTCTTGGAGGACGGACAGGAAGATATTCTGGATGGATACCAGAAACCCATCCTTCTTTTGCTAGGAAAAGAAGGGGGAAGCATCTGTCCCGCAGTGGCACCGGGCAATCCGAAAATTGGTGTGATGCTTCCTTATGCTCCGATTCAGTTGTTGCTTTTTGATTATAAAGATGAAGTAAAGATGCCGGATTGTCTGGTGATGACCAGTGCCAATACATCGGGAGCACCGATTTGCAGAGATGATGAAGATGCGATTCGGGAATTGTCCGGATTATGTGATGTGATGTTATCCCATGATCGTCTGATTCGCTTAAGAGCAGATGATACGGTGATGGATTATTTTCAGGGAGAACCTTACATGATTCGCCGTTCCAGGGGGTATGCGCCCCTTCCGGTGATGGTAAAAGAAAAGTGGACCGGAGAAGTGCTGGCAATCGGAGGGGAATTGAAAAATACCTTCTGTGTGGGTAAAAATTCCCTCTTCTACCCGTCTCCTTATGTGGGAGATATGGGAGATCTTCGCACTTTGCGGGCACTCAGGGAGTCTATTACCCGGATGACAGAACTGTTGGAAACGAAGCCAAAGCTTTTGGCCTGTGATCTTCATCCGGGATATAATACCACAGCGGCAGCCGAAGAAATGGGACTTCCTCTGATAAAAGTACAGCATCATTATGCTCATATTTTATCCTGTATGGCAGAAAATGACTGGAATCAGCCAGTGATTGGTGTCTCTTTTGATGGAACCGGTTACGGAACGGACGGAACTATCTGGGGAGGTGAGTTTCTTCTTGCAGATTATGAGGGATTTACCAGAATGGGATCAATACAACCATTTTTACAGGTTGGCGGGGATGCGTCTGCCAGAGAAGGATGGCGTATCGCGGTCTCTCTTCTTCGGGATATCTACGGAGAAGAGGAAGCCGGACATAAGCTAGAGCGGCTTGATTTATGTTCGAAATCGATGACAAAAGTTCAGTTTACGATGGCGCAGAGGAAGATCAACAGTGTAACATCTACAAGTGCAGGGCGACTTTTTGATGCGGTAAGTGCAATTCTCGGAATCTGCCGGCAGTCTACCTTTGAAGGAGAAGCTTCCATTTCCCTGGAATTTGCGGCAGAAAGATGGGAGAAAGGACAGAAAGAAACGGGAAAAGAACTCTTGGATTTCTTCAAAAAAGACCCGGACAGTTTTCCATATTTCCCGGTTACGGAAATTGTTGATTCTTTTATTCTGCCGACTCATTATCTGGTGCAATGGCTGACAGAAGCCCTTTTAAGAGGAGAAGAGCCGGATAAGCTCGCATGGATTTTCCATGGTGCATTGGCAGAAATGATTGTGGATGGCTGTATATATATCAGAGAAAAAAAGGGGATAAATGCCGTGGCATTAAGCGGCGGTGTGTATCAGAATCACCTTTTGCTTTCCCTAAGTGTACAACGTTTGGAAGAAGAAGGCTTTCAGGTGCTTCGTCATCGGTTGATTCCACCCAATGACGGAGGTATCAGCCTTGGTCAGGCTGTGGCAGCCATGTATGCTCTGCAAAAGAGGCAGGCTGAGGAATAACGACAAGTTTTTCAGCTAAAACATATCATGATATATAAAGATAGATAAGATACAAGAGGAGGAAACAATATGTGTGTAGGATTACCGGGCAGGATTGTGACTATGAAAGACGGAATGGCAGTGATTGATGCATCTGGGGCAAAAAGAGAGATTTCCACAGAACTGATTGAAAATCTCGAACCGGGAGATTATGTGATGGTTCATGCAGGGATTGCCATTGCGAAAATTCAGGAAGAGGATGACGAAGAAACGGAAGAACTGCTGGAGGAACTGTTATGACAAATACTAGAAAAACAGCAAGAGAGATCATAGATTATTATGATGGACCGCCGATCAGAGTAATGGAAGTCTGCGGAACTCACACCCATGAGATTTTTCGGCTGGGTGTGCGAAAGCTTTTGCCTCGTCAGGTGGAACTTATTTCCGGACCAGGATGTCCGGTCTGTGTGACCCCGGCAGAGTTTATTAATGAAGCGGTATGGCTTGCACTCGAAAAAGGGGTGACTATCTGCACGTTCGGAGATCTGGTACGGGTGCCGGGAAGTAAGAAAAGTCTGGCGGCTGCCAGAGCCGAAGGAGGAAAGATTCAGGTAGTATATTCACCGACGGATGCTTTTCAGTATGCGAAAGAACATCAGGAAGAACAGGTGGTATTTTTATCGGTAGGTTTTGAAACAACTACGCCTGCCAGCTGTCTTTCAGTGAAAATGGCAGCGGGAGAGGGACTTTCCAATTATTCATTGTTGACCGCCAATAAAACGATGCCGGGAGCTTATAAAGCCCTGAAAGGAAGTGCCGATGTCTTTTTATATCCTGGTCATGTGAATGCCATCACAGGAACCGGACTTTGTGAGAGGCTTGTGGATGAAGGAGTCAGCGGAGTGGTCACTGGATTTACTGCCAAAGAAATTCTGGCAGCATTTGCTGTCTTACTGACCAGATATCCGGAGGGAAAACCGTTTTTTGTCAATGCCTATAAACGGGTCGTGACGCCGGAAGGAAGTCTTCCTGCTCAGAAACTGGTGGAGGAATGGATGGAAGCCTGTGATTCCGAATGGAGAGGCCTTGGCGTGATTTCGAATTCCGGGCTTCGCATCAGGGAGAAATATCAGCAATTTGATGCCAGGATAAAATATCAGATACCAAAACAACAGGGTGGAACCAATCCGGCATGCAGATGTGGAGATGTGCTTCAGGGCAAATGTAAGCCGACGGATTGCAAAGTATTTGGAAAAGGATGCACTCCATTACATCCGATTGGAGCCTGTATGGTTTCCGGTGAAGGAGCCTGCTCTGCTTATTATCAATATGGAGGAGAATACGATGGATAAAACGGTAACATTGGCCCATGGGGCCGGCGGAAAACAGACATCAGAATTAATTGATAAAGTATTTAAAGAACATTTTGCCAATCCGGAACTGACCAGCGACGATGCGGCAGTTTTGCAGGTGGAGGGGGGAAAACTGGCTTTTACCACCGATGGATTTATTGTTTCTCCTTCCGAATTTCCGGGAGGAAACATTGGAAAGTTAAGTATCTGTGGAACGGTCAATGACCTGTCCTGCATGGGAGCCAGACCTCTGTATCTTTCCTGTGCCTTTGTCATTGAGGAAGGATTTCCAATGGACAAATTAGAAGAAATTGCGACTTCCATGGAGAAGACAGCAAAAGAAGCCGGTGTGAGGATTGTTGCCGGGGACACGAAGGTTGCAGGTAAAGGACAGGTGGATGGTGTATTTATCACAACAACCGGAATCGGACGGATCCTTGAGGGGGCAGAGACCGCAGGAAACAAAGCACGTCCGGGGGATGCTGTGATCGTTACAGGTGATATCGGAAGACATGGCTGTACCATTTTGCTGGAGAGGGAAGATTTTGGAATTGAAGCGGAAGTGACCAGTGATTGTGCACCTCTCTGGGGAACGGTAGAAGATATGTTCTCAGTTACAAAAGAGATTCATGTTATCCGGGATGCCACCAGAGGTGGTGTCGGAACCGTGCTTTACGAGATTGCGGAGCAGAGTCAGGTAGGCATCCGATTAAATAGTGAAGCGATTCCGGTACAGGATAACGTAAAAGGAGTCTGCGGAATGCTTGGACTGGAACCCCTGTATCTGGCATGTGAGGGAAGGCTGGTCATCTTTGTTCCAAAGGAACAGGCGAATCAATTGGTAGAAAAACTGCGTCAGGGAAAATATTCAGCCAATGCGGCAATCATTGGTGAGGTTACAGAAGAGATGGCAGGACGTGTGGTTATGACCACGGAAATTGGAGCAGAAACGTTGCTTCCACCTCCAAGGGGAGAACTTCTGCCAAGAATCTGTTAGGGGGAGTATCATGGATACGAGAATTGCCGTGTTATCTATCATCGTAGAAGATAGAGAAAAAACCGCAGAATTAAATCAGATCATTCATGAATTTTCCCAATATGTGATCGGAAGAATGGGGATTCCCTACCGGGAAAAAGAAATCAATATCATAAGCCTGGTTCTGGATGCTCCTCAAAATGCCATCAGTACATTATCAGGAAAGATTGGTCGTCTTGAGGGAGTGACCTCCAGGGCAACCTATGCAAAAGTGTGAGGTAGAAAAATGATTAAGATAGCAGTATATGGAAAAGGAGGTATCGGGAAGTCCACCACCATTTCCAATGTGGCTGCCTGTATGGCGGAGAAGGGGCTTACTGTCATGCAGATCGGATGTGATCCGAAGGCTGATTCTACGGTCCTCCTCCGTCATGGAGAAAAAATGGAAACCGTACTGGATATTGTTCGTACCAGAAAAGATGATTTTGAGTTATTTGATATGGTAAAAGAGGGATTTGGTGGTGTGCTCTGCGTGGAAGCAGGTGGACCGGCACCAGGAATGGGATGTGCAGGAAGGGGGATTATTGCAGCTCTTGAAAAATTAAAAGAAAAAGGGGCTTATGAGATCTGTCAGCCGGATGTGGTCATTTATGATGTATTAGGAGATGTAGTTTGCGGGGGCTTTTCCATGCCAATGAGAGGCGGCTATGCGGATCAGGTTTTTGTATTGACTTCCGGGGAAAATATGGCAATCCATGCTGCTGCCAATATTGCTATGGCAGTGGAGAATTTTAAGAATCGAGGATATGCAAAACTGGGAGGATTCATACTAAACCGAAGAAATGTAAAGAGAGAAGAGGAAAAAGTCCAGGAGCTGGCAGAGGATTTTCATACAAAGATTATCGGCACGCTTTCTCACTGTGAACTGGTACCGGATGCAGAGGAGGAGCAAAAAACAGTGATGGAAATCTGGCCGGACAGCGAGATGGCACAGGAATATCGAACACTGGCGGATACCATGCTTCGAATCTGCCAGGAGGAGTAGTTTATGCTGGAAATGATACATGGAAAAGAAGAAAATCGGGAAGATCCGGAAATCCTCTTTATGAAAGATGCTGCCTGGCCGGTTCCATTTCGACCGGGACTGGAGTATAACAGTCCGGCGCATGGTACCTGGAATATCGTGCACACGGGAATGCTTATTCCTGGTTCTCACCAGATCTATGTCTGTGCGGCAAACTGTAACCGGGGAGTGGTACTTACGGCGGCTGAGATGAATGCCACAGACCGTTTTTCTTCCATTGCGCTTTGTGAAGAAGATCTGATTGACGGAGGAATGGAAGATCTGGTGATTGATGGAGTATCAGATATTTTACAACGCCTGCAAAGAAAACCAACGGTTGTTTTGCTTTTTACGGTCTGTCTTCATCATTTTATGGGATGTGATCTGGAATATATTTACCGTTCCCTTCGGGAACGATTTCCAGAGCAACGCTTTGTAGACTGTTATATGGATCCAATCATGCAAAAAGGTGGACTGACACCTGATCAGAAACTGAGAATCGGTCTTTACGCCTGTCTGGAAGAGAGAAAAAAGAATTCGAAACAAATCAATATTATCGGAAATGATCTGCCGACAGAAGAAAACAGTGAGATTATACAATTTTTGAGTGAAAAGGGGTATATCATAAAAGATATTACCCGTTGTCACGATTTTGAGGAGTATCTATCCATGTCCGAAAGTTTTTTGAATCTGTCTTTCTACCCACCGGCTAAAGTGGGAGCAGAGAAACTCTCAGAACGTCTTGGGATGAAACATCTGTATCTGCCAAACAGTTTTGATTATGATGAAATTGACGAAAATCTTTCCAGATTGGCTGATCTTTTGCATACGGAGAGCCCGGATACCAGGGAACGAAGAGCAAAATGTGAGAGGAAACTTGCGAGAGCAAAAGAAGTAATAGGAGATACGCCTATTGCGCTGGATGCCACGGCAGTTCCAAGGATTCTGGGACTGACCAGGTTATTGCTTACCCATGGATTTCATGTGGTACGTATTTATATGGATAGTTTCTCTCCGGAAGAAAAAAGGGACTATCAGCAGCTGAAGCAAATGGCACCGGAACTTACCGTCTGTGCAACCATTCATCCTGGAATGAGGGTGTTTCCGCGGGAATACAAAGAAAAATTGCTGGCCATCGGCCAGAAGGCTGCCTATTTTCATCAGACCCCATATTTTGTCAATATGGTCGAAGGCGGAGGACTTTATGGCTATGAAGGAATTTGCACTCTTTCTGAGTGGATGATGGAAGCCTACCGGGAACCAAAGGATACCAGGGATCTGGTGATACGAAAAGGATTGGGGTGTGAGAGCTGTATATGAAACAAGTATCCGTTGTAATATCAACTTATACAGCAGATGTTTCAGGCGTCTGCTCTGCTCTTTATGAATTGGGGGGGATGGTGGTCATCCATGACCCGTCAGGTTGTAATTCGACCTATAATACCCACGATGAGCCCCGATGGTATGATATGGACAGTCTGGTGTTTATCTCCGGATTGTCAGAAATTGATGCAATCATGGGCAATGATGACAAATTGATTTCTGATATCATTCGGGCCGCCCGGGAACTGAATCCACAGTTCATTGCTCTGGTTCGAACGCCGGTACCGATGATGATCGGAACAGATTTTGAAGCGATTCGGGAAATACTGGAAGAAGAAACCGGATTGCCGGTCTTTTATTTCCCTACCAACGGAATGCATTCTTATGTGCAGGGAGTGGAAATGGCACTGGCGGCAGTGGCGGAAAAAATGGTGGACAAAGAAGTCGGGGAAGAGGATCTGATGCCTGATATCCTACCGGTGAATCTATTGGGCGTGACCCCGTTGGATTATTCTGTTAATCAAACGATATCATCAGTCAAACAATATCTGGAAGAGAACGGGTGCAAAATCATCAGCTGTTTTGCCATGGGAAGTACACCGGAAGAAATCGTCCTGGCCGGGAATGCCAAAGTGAACCTGGTGGTGTCGGCCAGTGGACTGCTGGCGGCGAAGAAACTCAGAGAACGTTTTGGTACTCCTTATGTGATCGGACTGCCTGTGGGATCGTTCGGTAGAACAGTATTGGACAAGATCAGGGCAGCAGCTGGAACCCATTGTTCTCTAACAGCATATGAGACAAGATCTAAGAATGATCAGAAGCAAACAGTGCAATCGGAGATTTATCTGGTTGGGGAGCCGGTGATCATGCAATCCTTGCAGGAAGCAATCCTGCAGGAATATGGAAAGAATACCAGGGTTGTCTGTCCTTTAGAAGTAAGAGAAGAGATTCTTCTGGAAGAATGCATTGTTACCGAAGGAGAAGAGGAGCTGGCACAGGTTCTTAAAAATGCATCCGCAGTGATCGGAGATCCTATGTATCTGCCGATATGTCCGAAAAAAGTGGAATTTTTTTCTCTTCCTCACGAAGCATTTTCCGGAAGAATCTACCGAAAAGAAATTCCGGATTTCAGTAACGTTGATTTCCTTCGAGCCTTTTTTGAGAAGGAGAGGAACTTAGATGATGATAAGAATAATTGCAGGAGAAAATAATGACAGATCAGTTTGAAAGGACAAGACTTTTAATTGGAGAAGAAGGAATTGACAAATTAAAAAATGCCAGAGTAGCGATATTTGGTGTTGGCGGTGTTGGGGGATTCGTTGTTGAGGCATTGGCGCGAAGCGGAATACAAAGCTTTGATCTGATTGATAATGATACCGTTTCAATATCCAATCTCAATCGTCAGATTATTGCTATCAGAGACACCATTGGCAGATTAAAAGTTGAAGTGATGAAAGAGAGAATCTTATCGATTAATCCGCAGGCCAAAGTGCAGACGCACCCATGTTTTTATCTTCCTGAAACCGCTTCGGAATTTGATTTCTCACAGTATTCTTATGTGGTGGACGCCGTGGATACGGTGACAGCAAAAATTGATATAATCATGAAAGCACAATCGGCTGATGTGCCGGTTATCAGTTCCATGGGAGCAGGCAATAAGATGGATCCCACAAAGTTTGAGGTGACGGACATTTACAAGACCAATGTATGCCCGCTTGCCAGAGTGATGAGAAGGGAACTTAAAAAACGTGGAGTAAAAGAACTGAAAGTCGTTTATTCCACAGAAAAAGCCATTAAAACGGGAGCTGATGTTCCGGGAAGCATTGCATTTGTTCCTTCCGTGGCGGGGATGATCGTGGCAGGAGAAGTAGTCAGGGATATTATCGGATATGAGCGTGACAGATAAAGGCAGGGAGAATATGGAGAAAAAAGACTGTTCCGGAGATATTGTTTCCAGATTTCTTCGGGGAGAAGAATTTACCCGGAAAGACTTTGTGAAACTTTTAGAACAAAAAGAGAATCCGAAAGTATGTGAATGTTTGCAAAAAGAAGCCTTGCAGCTTCGCAGGCAGTATTATGGTGATAAGGTCTACATCCGGGGATTGATTGAATTTACTAATTATTGTAAAAATAATTGCTATTATTGTGGTATTCGTTGTGGGAATCCCCATGTAAAACGGTACCGTCTTTCAGAGGAAGAGATTCTCAGTTGTTGTGACAATGGGTATAAACTGGGATTTCGTACCTTTGTTCTTCAAGGAGGAGAAGATCCCTATTACGATGATGAAAAGATGGTTTCCATAATCCGGAAGATTAAGGAAAAGTATCCTGATTGTGCGTTGACACTCTCCATCGGAGAAAAATCAGAAGAAAGTTACAGAAGATTTCGGGAAGCAGGGGCAGACCGGTATCTGCTTCGTCATGAGACGGCCAATAAGGCACATTATCGTCTGTTGCATCCGGAGGAGATGAGTCTTATCAATCGGAAGAACTGCCTGTATACCTTAAAAAAACTGGGATACCAGGTGGGAGCTGGTTTTATGGTCGGCTCACCGGAACAGACCCTTGAACATCTGGCAGAAGATCTGATCTTTTTACGGGAGCTTCAGCCGGATATGGTCGGGATTGGACCCTTTATTCCGCATCATGATACCAGATATGCAGAAGAACAGGCAGGAGATGTAGAATGGACTCTCTTTTTACTTTCCATCATAAGAATCATGTTTCCGAAAGTGCTTTTGCCAGCTACAACAGCCTTAGGTACTATGGATGTGAGGGGGAGAGAAAAGGGATTATTGGCAGGAGCCAATGTCATAATGCCGAATCTTTCTCCGAAAGAAAATCGAAAAGACTATGAATTATACGATAATAAAATATGTACCGGGGAAGAGGCAGCAGAATGTCGGCAATGTCTTGCCCGCAGGGTGGAGAGCGTCGGCTGTCACATTGTAACTGACCGGGGAGATGCTCTTTATTAATAATAAATATATCAACAGGATAAATACTGGTTCAGGTAATGAAAAAGTAAAAAGCATTACAGGAATCAGTATTTTTTTCGTTATGATAAAAAATTGACAGTAAGATTGTAACAGTTGTATAATATTTTAAAATAGAGTCCCTTTTGATGAAATGGAGAAAAATATGAAAGAATTCGTAAATCAGATTGCGGAGCATTATGTTCTTTGTATTGGTTTTCTGATTGCCATGTTTTGCGTTATTTTATTTATTGTTATACTGACAAAACTGATTGAACAAGAAAGGAAAGATCAGGATCAGGCAGGGGAGGAAGATAATTTATATCAGCTGTTATCCGACAATTCCTTTCAAGTTTATATCGTAGTGCGGAAAAAGGATATGTTTCCGGTTTTTATTTCCGATAATATCGAACAGATTCTGGGATTGGAGAAACAGGATGTCAAAGTAGATTTATCTGCATTGGAATGGATCATAGAGGAAGAGGAGAAGGATCGGTTCAAAAAACTGTGGAACAGTCGAAATAAAGAAGAGTCTTTTGTGGTAGATTTGACCTGCAATCATTTTAAAACAGGAGAAAGACAGTATATGCTTTTTCATGTGGAAGAAAACAGGGATAAAGAATATGCGACGATTTTGCTCCAGGATATTAACAAACAGAAAAAAGCAGAGTTTGATTTGCGAAAACAGCTGAATCAGGCAGAGCAGGATAATAAAGCCAAGACAGAATTCCTCTCCAAAATGTCCCGTGAGATCAGAACTCCGATGAATGGCATTCTTGGAATGCTGGAATTAGCCAGAATGGATATGGATCATAAAGAAAAGGTGACAGAATATCTGGATAAAGCAGATAATCTTTCCAAATACCTTCTTGGTCTGATCAATGACATTCTGGATCTGACACGAAT
>JAQYIU010000059.1 GCA_028721415.1 Lachnospiraceae bacterium
AAATGCGAAGGAAACCGCAGCAGGCAATCCGAATGGTGCCATGATGGGATTCATGGGCATGGGAATGGCGCAGCAGGCTGGCGCAGCAGACTTTGGTGTGGCACAGAGCTTTTACAACGCGGGTGTTCAGCAGGATATGGCGGCACAGCAGGCAGCAGCGCAGCAACAGGCGATGCAGCAGCAGGCGGCTCCGGCACCGGCAGCAGGTGGGGCAGCAGGCGGCTGGACCTGTTCCTGCGGTGCGACGGCGACCGGCAAGTTCTGTCCGGAGTGCGGCTCCCCGAAACCGGAACCAAAACCGGCAAACGCATGGAAATGCAGCTGCGGTACCATGGCGACCGGCAAGTTCTGTCCGGAATGTGGTTCCCCGAAGCCGGCAGAGGACGGCTGGACCTGTTCCTGTGGCCAGGTAAACAAAGGTAAGTTCTGCTCTAATTGTGGTGCGAAGAAACCGGCAGGAGTCCCTCTTTATAAATGTGATAAATGTGGATGGGAACCGGAAGATCCGGCAAATCCTCCGAAGTTTTGTCCGGAATGCGGAGACCCATTTAACGACAACGATATTCAGTAGAAATAGAAGGGGGTCGGGCCTGATGACCGACTCAACCATTTGGTGCTGGTAATGGCCACCAGTCCCGACCCCAGAAGTAGAAGTAGAAAGGAGCAATCATGGGTTTATTTGACAAAAAATATTGTGATATTTGTGGAGATAAGATTGGTTTATTAGGCAACCGTAAACTGGATGACGGAAATCTCTGTAAGGAATGTGCGAAAAAGCTTTCTCCTTGGTTTGAGGAACGCCGTCACAGTACGGTGGATGCCATCAAAGAACAGCTGGCTTACCGGGAAGCAAACAAAGCAAAGGTTAGAGCGTTCCAGATCACCCGAGAGTTTGCTGCTGACCGCTATCATGTTTACATTGATGATACCAAAGGACAGTTTGCGATCGCCAGAGCCATGAACGTCGATGTGAACCCGGATATTGTGGATCTGTCTCAGATTATCAGCTGCAAGCTGGATGTCCAGCAGAATCGTGAGGAAGAGCAATATCGGGATAAAGATGGCAATCTTCAGGATTACGTTCCTCCGAGATATAAATATTCTTATGATTATTCTATAAAGCTGGCCGTATCTTCTCCTTGGTTTGATGATATGGATTTTGATCTGAGTTCTTCTGCTATTGATGAACAGGAACGACAGCAAATCATGGAAATGGAAAATACAGGTAATCAGATTGTTGCCGCCTTAACCGGTATGCCATTGATGAATAACGGCTATTCACAGCCGATGGGAATGCAGAACAACGGCTACGGTCAGCCGATGGGAATGCAGAATAACGGTTATGGTCAGCCGATGGGAATGCAGAATAACGGTTATGGTCAGCCAATGGGAATGCAGAACAACGGTTATACACAGCCGATGAATCAGGGAATGCCTCAGCATGGAAACTTTGCCGGTGCCGTAGCCGGTGTGGCAGCAGCTGTAGCTGGTGGAGCTGCGGGAAATCAAAATATGAACAACGGGTCATGGCAGTGCAGCTGTGGCATGGTGAATTCCGGAAAGTTCTGCGCCCAGTGTGGACAGCCTCGACCGGCGATGAACGCATCAGGCTACTCCCAGATGAATACCGTTCGCTGTAGCAATTGTGGATGGCAGCCGAGCGATCCGAGTCAAACTCCAAAATTCTGTCCGGAATGTGGAAATCGAATCGGATAAAAAGGATAAACGGGGATCGGGCCTGGTGACCGACTCAACCATTTGGTACCAGTAATGGTCACCAGTCCCGCCCCCTTGAGTGAAAGGAGATGAATATCTTTGTCTGATATCATGGAATATAAATGTCCTGCCTGTGGCGGTGCAATGGAATTTGACAGTAAGAGTCAGAAGATGAAGTGCCCTTACTGTGACACCGAGATGGAAGTAGCAGAATTCCAGAAACTGCAGGGTGAGGAAACCGGAAGTACCGGCGGAGCCGCTGAAGAATGGCAGGCCGCCAGTGACGGACAGTGGAAGGAAGGCGAAACCGACGGAATACGGATTTATGCCTGTGAATCCTGTGGCGGTGAAATTGTTGCGGATGAGAGTACTGCAGCAACCAATTGTCCGTTCTGCGGAAATAAGATCGTCATGAAAGGACAGTTCGCCGGTGATTTAAGACCGGATTATATCATCCCATTTAAACTGGATAAAAAGGATGCAAAAAATGCATATCTGAAACATTTGTCAGGAAAATCATTTCTGCCAAAGGTCTTTCGCGATCAGAATCATATTGATGAAATTAAAGGCGTTTATGTTCCGTTCTGGCTGTTCGATGCGGATGTGGATGCAGACATTGAATATAATGCAGTAAAGACCCGTATCTGGGAAAGTGGCGATACGGAATACACGGAACATTCTTATTATAAAGCAGAAAGAGGCGGAAAGGTTTCATTTCAACGTATCCCAACCGATGGTTCAAAAAAAATGGATGATACACTGATGGAGTCCATTGAACCATATAAGTTTGAGGAAGCCGTTCCATTTGCACCGGCATATCTTGCCGGATATATGGCAGACCGTTATGATGTGGCTATGGAGGAACGTATGCAGCGTGCCAAAGAGCGAATCAGGTATTCCGCGGAGAGTGCGTTTCAAGATACGGTAACCGGATATACTTCCGTAAATGTGGAAAATAGCCAGGTTGTCATGTCCGATGTGAAATATCTGTATGCATTGTATCCGGTCTGGCTGCTCAATACCACCTGGAACGGAGAAAAATTTACTTTTGCCATGAATGGGCAGACGGGACGGATGGTTGGCGATCTTCCGCTGGACAAGGGTGCGTTCTGGAGATTTGTGGCGACAAGAGGTATCGCAATCGGCGCAATATTATATGCTCTTATGTGGATATTTGTTATGTTATAGGGAGGAAGGAAGTATGAGAAAAAGAGTATTTACCATAATGTTAACTGTCCTTCTGACCCTGACCATGGTTTTACCGGTAACGGCAGAAGAGAATAAACTATATATTATTGATCAGTTAGGTGTGGTTTCCGGTCAGCTGACGGAATTAAATCAGGAGGCTTCCGATCTATCGGATACATATGGAGTGAATGTGACTCTGCTTCTGCTTAAGACGACAGATGGCGCCGGAACACCGGACATCAGTGAGAGAATATACCAGGCCAGCTTCGGTGAGAGTGACGGAATGATGCTTGTTTTCAGTCAGGATGAAAACGAATGGTTTATTTACAAAACCGGAACCGCAGCAGAAGTAATCACAGAGGAAGATGATAATGCTCTGTGGGAGGCCTTTGCCAGCGGAGAATATTACGATGACTGTGTCAATGCCTATCTGGATAAAGCACAGGAACAGCTGACTGAAAAACTCGGAAGCGGCGAAGCAACGACGACAGAAGCTGTGACGGAAGAGGCTGTTCAGGAGACGACAACCCAGGCAGAGGTGGCAACCGAGGAAACCGCCCAGGTAATTCCGGATAACCGATTGCTTCCACGACTGACCGATGAAGCAGATCTGTTATCCGATTCGGAAGAAACCGATCTTTTAGCCAAGCTGGATGAGATCAGCGACCGTCAGAAATGTGATGTTGTGGTGGCAACGGTAAATTCCTTAGAAGGCAAAACCGCCATGGAATATGCCGATGATTTCTATGATTACAACGGTTACGGATATGGGGAAGAAAGAGACGGAATCATTCTCCTGATCAGCATGGAAGACCGTGACTGGTGGATGAGTACCTGTGGATATGGCATCACAGCCTTTACCGATGCGGGACAAAAATATATGTCGGATAAATTTATTCCGATGGTGAGCGACGGAGAATATGCCGACGCATTTACAAAATATGCCGACCTTTGTGATGAATTCCTGACCCAGGCCAAAACAGGAGAACCATATGACAAGAGCAATATGCCAAAAGAATCCTTGAATATTATCTGGCTTCCAATCGATCTTGCCGTTGGTCTCTTTGCTGCTTTCATTGTTGCTTCGCTCAAGAAATCGAAGCTGAAAACAGTGAGAAGAAAAGCGGCAGCGCAGGATTATGTGGTGGATGGCAGTTTTAGAGTCACTAAAAATTATGATCGTTTCATAACAAAGAACGTGACAACCAGAACAATTCATCGCGATGATGATTCCGGCGGAAGTTCTACCCACACCAGCTCTTCCGGATCCTCCCATGGCGGCTCCGGAGGAAAATTCTGATTGGTATTTACAAAAAAATATTGATTCGCCACTATATGACTATGCCACTGCTGATTACTTTGGCTGGCGCCCTGATTGGAAATCTCCTTGGATACACGCTCATGAAAAATGTCTGCGCCGGAATGTATTACGGTAGCTATAACCTACCGACTTATGTCACCGTCTGGAATGGAGAAGCCCTTCTGCTGACGACCCTTGTGCCGATTATTATGATGCTGTTAATTCAGCGGATCTTTTTCGGATACAGAAATCACGGATATCAGCGAGGAATATGTCGATTCTGTAATTGATCTGGAATCACTGACGAAAATATCCAGGCAGTTGGATACCTCTATGGGAAAGATGATGTATCTGGTGGACGGATTTGCCGTTGCAATTTATATGATTTTAATTTATCTGCTTTCCAGACTGATTATCGAAAAAAATGCATCGGCCATTTCCATGACGAAAATCCTGGGGTATACGGATGGAGAAATCGGTCAGCTCTATTTACTTCCCACTTCCTTAATTGTGGTGATCTGTCTTCTTTCAAGTTTTCCGATTGATTATTATTTCATACGAATATTATTTCGGACGATCATGATGAGCAGCATGACCGGATGGATTTCCTTTTATGTTGCGCCGGAGATCTATGTCAAGATGTTTCTGTTGGGTGCAGGAACCTATGTTCTAGTAGCAGCGAAAGAATTTCAGAAGATTAAGAAGATTCCGATGGAACAGGCATTAAAAACATTGTATAAAACAAATAATACGCTTTTGGACTATTTGTAAAAAATGACTTAAAGATACTTTTTTCAATTGACCATTATATACAAAAGTGATATGATAATGATAAGGTTTGTAAATGTATTGACAAATCTGAACAATAATTGAATCAAAACAATAATTGAATCAAAACAATAAGGAGGAGTTTGTTGTGAAAAAGATTATTAATGCAGTAGATCAGGTTGAGAATCAGATGATTGAAGGTATGGTGAAAGCGTTCCCTCAGTATGTTTCCAAATTAGACTGCGGTAATGTTGTTGTAAGATCCACCAAGAAAGAAGATAAAGTTGCTCTGATCAGTGGTGGTGGAAGCGGACATGAACCAGCTCATGGTGGTTTTGTTGGTAAAGGTATGCTGGATGCTGCTGTTGCGGGTGCTGTATTTACTTCTCCTACACCAGACCAGATTTATGAAGGAATCAAAGCAATTGACGCTGGCAAGGGCGTTTTAATGGTAGTAAAGAACTACACAGGTGACGTTCTGAACTTCGAGATGGCTGCTGAGATGGCTGCAGACATGGATGGCATTGAAGTGAAAGAAGTGATCGTTAACGATGACGTTGCAGTAGAAGATTCTACATGGACAACCGGACGTCGTGGTGTTGCTGGAACAGTTTTCGTACATAAGATTGCTGGTGCTTTAGCTGAGACAGGTGCTAGCCTTGATGAAGTACAGGCTGTTGCTCAGAAGGTTATCGATAATGTTAGAACAATGGGTATGGCAATCAAACCTTGTATCGTTCCTGCTGCCGGAACTCCTGGATTTGAACTGGCTGAAAACGAGATGGAAATCGGTATCGGTATCCATGGTGAACCTGGTGTTAAAAAAGCTGAATTAGAGCCGGCTGACCAGATTGTTGATACATTACTTGAAAAGATTCTTGCAGATATTGATTATTCCGGATCAGAAGTAGCTGTTATGATCAACGGATGTGGAGCTACTCCTCTGATGGAACTTTTCGTTGTAAATAATCGTGTTGCAGACGTTTTGGCAGAAAAAGGACTCAAAGTTTACAAGACATTAGTTGGCGAATACATGACATCTCTTGAGATGGAAGGTTTCTCTATTTCCTTACTTCGCTTAGACGATCAGATGAAAGAACTGTTAGACGCTGAAGCAGATACTCCTGCAATGACAGTTATCAAATAAGAAATACATGGAAGGCCGACGATGGTCCGTCGGCCTTTTCTTTTAGGAAAGAGGTAAAATCATTATGGCTGATACAAGTAAAGTTATTGAAATCATCAAAAAAATTATTGCGGATGTAGATGAGCAGAAATTATTTTTAACAGAATTAGACAACGTAATTGGTGACGGTGACCATGGAATTAACTTGGCTCGTGGCTTTGACGCAGTTGCTGCTGTGATGGATACTTTCGAAGGAAAAGACATCGGTGCCATCATGAAGGCAATCGGAATGAAACTGGTTTCTACAGTTGGGGGAGCATCCGGACCTTTATACGGAACTGCATTTATGAAAGCAGGAGCATACCTGAATGGCAAGACAGAAATGAACCTGGATGATTTTATCGGTATGCTGGAAGTTGCCATTGACGGTATTATGAAACGTGGAAAAGCAGTAAAAGGTGAGAAAACAATGTTAGATGCTATGATTCCTGCACTGGATGCCATGAAAGAATCTTACGGAGCAGATGGAGATGCTAAAAAAGCACTGGATGCCGGTGTGGCTGCAGCAGAAGAAGGAATCGAATATACAAAGACTATCATTGCAACAAAAGGACGTGCAAGTTATCTGGGAGAGAGAAGTATCGGACATCAGGATCCTGGTGCAACATCCTTTACCCTTATGCTGAAAGCTGTTCAGGCACTGGCATAGGAGGATCGATTATGGTTGGTATTGTAATTGTATCCCACAGCCAGAAACTGGCAGAAGGTGTCATTGATCTGGCTGCACTGATGGCACCGGAGACCCCGATGCGCGCTGCCGGCGGAATGGAAGACGGTGGTTTTGGAACAAGCTTTGAGAAAATCAACAATGCAATCGAAGAGATATACTCCGATGATGGTGTTGTGATTCTGATGGATCTTGGCAGTGCTGTTATGACAACGGAGATGGTACTGGAGATGATGGAAGATCGTAATATCAAGATGATTGATTGTCCGATCGTGGAAGGTGCCATTGCCGCAGCAGTAGTTGCTGCCGGAAACGCATCCATGGATGAAGTGATTCAGGTTGCTATCGCATCCAGAACAACGCCGAAGTTTTAATTTCATCTTAGTAGAATAAATAGCTTGGCTTATGTAACACTAAGTGTTTCAGCCAGGCTATTTTTTATTTTACACTAATTATGATTTTTGAATCAACGTGTGCCTATGGAAAATGCCGTGTTCTATCACCACAAATCACGGCATAAAAATATAAAAAATAGTGGGAAGGGATTGCCGATGCCGAGATGGAAAAAGAAAATGGCGAGGGAAGAAAAAAAGCCTTCCTTTCGGGATAATCAGAAGGCATTCTTATGTACCGTCAATGGAACAAGAGAGCTTAATATAGAAAATTATGGGACATTGGGCGATTTCAGTGAGAATAAGATCGTTTTAAACTGTTATAAATGTAAAATGATTATTGAGGGCGATCATTTGCGAATTGAATATTTTACCGATGTCGATATGAGGATTATCGGTAGAATACATTCAATCCATTTTTAGGAGAGAAATCATGATTTTTGCTATTTTACATTTTCTGGGCGGATATTGCCAGGTTGCTCTGAGTGGCTCTCATCAAGAGCGTTTTCTCAATATCTGTGTTTCCAAACAAATTTGTATCTGGAAATTGATTCGAAAAGATTCCCATTATATATTTTATATCAGTAGAGCCGGCTTAAAAGAGCTGGATGATATTGTGGCAAAAACAGGATGTACATACCAATGCCTTTCCCAAAGAGGACTTCCATTTCTATTTCATCGCTACAAAAAAAGAAAAATATTTTTTCTTTCCCTGATGATTTCCTTTACATTATTTTACATTTTATCCCTTTTTCTTTGGCAGATTCAGGTGAAGGGGTGCTACAGCCATTCCGGAGAAGAAATTATGGATTATCTGAAAGAAAATGAAATTAAAGGCGGAATCAAACTGTCTTCCATTTCATGTCATAAGCTGGAAGAACAGATTCGGAAAGACTATAAAGATATCGCCTGGGTTTCCTGTGATTTAAAAGGAACCCTTCTCACTGTGACCATCAAAGAAACGCTGGACAATGAAGCCATAGAAGAAGAGAAGAAAACCGTTCCCTGTAATCTCATTGCCTCCAAGGATGGAACCATTGATTCTATTATTGTGAGAAGCGGCAGTGCAAAAGTGAAGAAGGGAGATACGGTGAAAGCAGGTGATGTGCTGATTTCCGGTCTTGTAGAGCTGTACGATGACAGCGGACAGCTGACGGAAACCACCAATGTCATGGCGGAAGGGGACATATATGCCATCACAAAACAAGCCTATTCCGATTCCTTCGAGCTTTTATATTACAAAAAAGAATATACCGGCAATACCTCGACTGTCTTAAAACTTTTGATTGGAAAACATTTGTACACGTTACCGGAGAAAAAGAATCATTTTCAAAATTATGATGAAAAGACAAAGAAAATCATGTTACATATCGGTTCCCAACTCTATCTGCCCTGTTCTCTTTTTGTCACAACGAAACTGGAATGTAAAATCGTAGAACAAAAGTATTCCCAAAAAGAGGCACTGAATGAAGCAAAATCCAGGCTCAACCTTTTTGAAAATGAGCTGAAAGAAAAGGGGATGGAAATTTTAAATAATAATGTCAAGATAACCTGTGATGAAAATCAATGCACTGCCAAAGGATCTCTGATGATCCGAGAACGCTTTGGCAAGATACAGGAGATTGGATCGTCAACAGATGAAATACTAAAATAATTACTTTGAACAGCATTGGGGAGCCGGAGGTTTCCCTTTTTCTATTTTTTAAAAAAGGGTAGAAATATTGTGAAATAATGTTAAAATAGATATGTAACTGTGCAAAAAAGCGCAGTCGTACTTGTAATTAGGAAGGAGAACATAAATGAATATAGCGGAAATGGATTTTCCTTTTCCAGCGGCTCATGCAGGAAATGTGTTCGGACAGTTTGACTGTCATATGAAAAAGATGGAGAAGACTCTGCATGTGACGCTCATTTTTCGAGATGATAAATTAAAACTGATTGGCAGTGAAAAGGATTGCATTCGGGCAAAGGAGGTCGTGGATGAGCTTTTGAAGCTTTCGGAAAGAGGCAATATCATAACGGAACAAAATGTGAATTATGCCCTTTCTCTTTCGATGACTGACAAGGTTTCTGCCATGAGTGATCTGGACAGTGAGATTATCTGCCATACGGTGATGGGGAAGCCCATCAAGCCAAAAACAAAAGGACAGCAGGACTATGTCCGTATGATTTCGGACAAAATGATTGTGTTTGGTGTCGGTCCGGCGGGAACCGGTAAGACCTATCTTGCCATGGCCAAGGCCATCACGGCATTTAAGGCCAACGAGGTGAACCGGATCATTTTAACCAGACCGGCCATCGAAGCCGGAGAGAAATTGGGATTTCTCCCTGGGGATCTCCAGAGCAAGGTGGATCCTTATCTTCGCCCTCTCTATGATGCCCTTTATGAGATTATGGGAGCGGAAACTTTCATGAAAAATATGGAGAAGGGTCTTATTGAAGTGGCACCGCTGGCTTATATGCGAGGACGTACCCTGGATAATGCCTTTGTTGTGCTGGATGAGGCACAGAATACTACTCCGGCTCAGATGAAGATGTTCCTGACCCGTATCGGTTTCGGTTCTAAGGCAATCATTACCGGAGATATGACCCAGAAGGATTTGCCGGATGGCACACGCTCCGGTCTGGATGATGCCCTTCGGGTTCTGCGCAATATCGATGAGATCGGTGTCTGTATGCTTACCAGCCAGGATGTGGTTCGACATCCGCTGGTACAGAAGATTGTCAGCGCCTACGATGAATATGAGAAAAAGAAAGAGGAGAAATCCAGAAAGAAACGTGCCGCCAGAAGAACAGGAGAGAGAAAATGACCATAGAAATAGAATATTGTTATGAAGAAAAATTCATTCCTGACTATAAAGCGATTATCGAGACGGTAATCAACACCGCTCTGGATTATGAGAATTGCCCATATGAATCTCAGGTATATGTGTTGCTCACTGACAATGAGGAGATCCATCAGGTGAATCTGGAACAACGGCAGATTGATCGACCGACCGATGTGCTTTCTTTTCCGATGGCAACCTACACGACACCAGCTGATTTCTCGGATCTGGAGGAACGAGAACCCGATGTTTTTCATCCGGAGACCGGGGAGTTGATTCTCGGTGATATTCTGATTTCCATGGATAAGGTAAAGGAACAGGCAAAAGAATACGGACATTCCTGCAAGCGGGAGTTGGCCTTCTTAGTTGCTCACAGTATGCTCCATCTCATGGGATATGACCATATGGTGGATGAAGAACGGCTGGTCATGGAGAAGAAACAGGAAGAGATTCTGTTCCAGTGTGGCTATGTGCGGGAATGATGAGGTGTTGAGTTGAGAGAATATCAAACCATTATTGTGGGAGGAGGCGCATCCGGAATGGCGGCTGCTCTTGCCGCTGCAAGAGCAGGACAACGTGTTCTGCTTCTGGATCGCTGTGAGAAACTTGGAAAAAAAATTTTAGTGACGGGCAATGGAAAATGTAATCTGACAAACCTTGTTCAGGATCCATCCTGTTACCGCGGAGATGCTCCTGATTATGCCGGGAGCATTTTTTCTGAATTTGGTCTGAAGGAAACAAAAGCACTTTTTGCCCATCTAGGGATTTATATAAAAGAAAAAAATGGATATGTATATCCTTATAATGAACAGGCCGCTACTGTAAGGGAAGCATTTGAGACGGCCCTTACGCACATTCCGAATCTGGATATTTCTCTGGAAACTGATGTGACAAATATCGAGAAAAAGAAGAGCAGTTTTGTGGTGTCTGCCGGGAAAACCCGGTATCAATGTCATAGCCTGATCATCGCCACAGGGGGAATGGCCGGCCCGAAGCTGGGGTGCGATGGAAGCGGGTATCGGTTTGCAAAAAAAATGGGACATCATATAATCCAGCCGCTGCCGGCACTGTCTGCCTTAAAATCCGGAGCCCCTTTTTTGAAAAAACTAAGTGGGGTACGAAATCAGGCGCAGATCACGCTTCTCATTGACGACAAGAAAATAGCGGAAGAGACCGGGGAACTTCAGTGGACGGATTATGGCATCTCCGGTGTTTCTGTGTTTCAGATCAGTCGCTTCGCCATCGTGGCATTGGAACAAAAGAAAAATGTGAGTCTGTCTTTGGACTTTATGCCGGAGAAAACAGCTACAGAAGTGTCAGACCTGCTTTCTTCCTATCGGAAACAATGTCCTTATAAAACAGCCGAGTCCTTTTTGCATGGTTTTTTCCCATCAAAATTGGTACCGGTTCTTCTTCGGGAAGCCCGAATGGAACCGGATCAGTCCATCCGAAAGTGGAGGACGGAAGAGATAAGCCGACTGGTGGAAAGTATAAAAAATTTCACGCTCCGCATCAATGATTACATGGGTTATGAGAAAGCGCAGGTAACCCGCGGCGGAGTGGATGTGCGGGAGCTGACTTCTCATCTGGAATCCCGACTCTGTCCGGGACTATATTTTGCCGGGGAAGTCACCGATATTGACGGCACCTGTGGCGGATACAATCTGCAATGGGCCTTCTCCAGCGGCAGTGTCGCCGGGCGGGCAGCCTGGATGCGAAATAACCGGAGTCGGGAGGTTTAACATGATAAGAATATCCCAATTAAAATTAAAAATAAATCATACGAAAGAAGAACTGATGGATGCAATTCGCAAAAAAGCTCACGGAAACACTCCTTCTTCCTATCGCATCGTAAAAAGGTCTATCGATGCCCGAAAGAAACCGGATCTGTATTATATTTATACCATTGATGCCGCTTTTTCCAATGAGAAAAAAATTATTCAGAGAAAAAACAGTGGATGGACAAACCCGAAGGATGTCATCTATCACTTTCCGTATAAATCGAGCCGGCCCCTGCGAGACGAGAAGCGCCCGGTGATTGTGGGAGCAGGACCGGCAGGGCTTTTTGCAGGTCTGGTTCTGGCGAGAGCTGGATTTGCTCCGGTGATTTTCGAGCGGGGAGATGCCGTAGAACTCCGGACAGAAAAGGTAGAAACTTTTTTCAATAACGGAATCCTGGATGAGGAATCCAATGTACAGTTCGGTGAAGGCGGCGCCGGAACCTTTTCGGATGGAAAGCTGAACACTCTTGTAAAAGATAAATTTGGACGAAATCGTTTTGTTCTGCAAGAATTTGTAGCCCATGGTGCGCCGGAAGAGATTCTTTACGATGCGAAACCCCATATCGGGACCGATGTCCTGAAAAATGTGGTGGCATCCATTCGGGAAGAAATATTATCACTTGGTGGAGAGATTTTTTTTGGTACAAAGGTGACAGGGCTTTTGAAAAAAGATAATCTGACAGAAGATGCAGATCGTCTAATCGGAATTCGAATTAAGAAAGATGGAAAAGAGAAGGAATGGCCTTGTGAAAATGTCATTTTGGCCATCGGCCACAGTGCTAGAGACACCTTTTCTATGCTTTATGCGCAGAACATTTCTATGTCGCCGAAATCCTTTGCCATCGGTGTGCGGGTGGAACATCCTGCTCACATGATCAACGAAAGTCAGTATGGTAAAAGGTATCCGGAGTTTCTGTCTGCGGCCAGCTACAAATTGACCCATCAATGCCGGAACGGCAGAGGGATCTACTCCTTTTGCATGTGCCCGGGTGGCTATGTGGTTAATTCTTCCTCGGAAAAAGGTCGGCTCTGTATCAACGGCATGAGCTATTATGACCGTGGCAGCGAAAACTCCAACAGTGCGATCATCATCACAGTGACACCCGAAGACTTCTCAGGCCAGGGTCCTTTAGCCGGCATTCAATTCCAGAGACATTATGAGGAGCTGGCCTATGCCATAGGCAATGGAAAGATTCCGTTACAGCTATATGGAGATTTTAAAGAAAATCGGATCAGTCAGGGCTTTGGAGACTTCACCTCCTGTATGAAAGGGCAGAGTCAGTTTGCCAATCTGCGGGAATGTCTGCCGGAGTACGTGGTGGAATCCCTTCTGGAAGGAATGGAAGCCTTCGGACATAAAATCCACGGATACAACCGGGAAGATACCATTTTATCTGGGGTGGAAACCAGAACCTCCTCCCCATTGCGAATCGAAAGAAATCTGTCCGGTCAGAGTAATCTGGAGGGATTATTCCCTTGTGGAGAAGGTGCCGGATATGCCGGCGGAATCACATCGGCCGCAATGGATGGGATAAAAATGGCAGAAGCCGTAGCAGAAAAGATTTCCGTTTGAATTCATTTGACAGGTTTACAAATGGAAAAAAGTTTCGTATAATGTCAAAGAACATTTTGAAACATATGAGGAGAGTATATATTAAATGAATCAAAAAAATATTGATCGTATTAATGAGTTATATCATAAGTCAAAGAATGAAGGTTTGACTCCGGAGGAGGCAGCGGAGCAGAAGAAGCTGCGTCAGGATTATATTCAGGCGATCCGTCGGAATCTTCGGGGGTCTCTCAATAATATTTCCATAGAAGAAAAGGATGGTTCGATTACCAACCTTGGAGAAAAATATGGAAGGAAATTCAAAGAAAACTAGCCGATAAGGCGTACAATCACAGGGAGGTGAATTTCATGGACAGTTGCGATAGTACGGGACGAAGTACCATTAACGGTGGTAATAACAGAGCGATACTATGGATGCAGTCTGTTGTGAAATTTCCTTAGATTGTAGTCTTTTTTGGTTGCCTTTTTACCACCGTGTTCGGTAATTCCTATACTTCACAACCGGTAACTGGAGTTGATGTCAGGAATTATGGGAGACGGTGTTTTTCTTTTTTAGAAATTCTTCTGGGAAGACGCACTGTTTTCCAAAGAAATGGAGGCAATCATGGAAAAAGAAATTTTAAAAGAACCAAATTATGAAAAAGAGCTGGTACAGATTATCCGCGGCGGACTCAGTGATGAGGATCTGATGGAGCATCTGTCCAATTATCATGAAAATGATATTGCTGGTGCGCTGGAACAGTTAACCCCGGAAGAAAGAGACTCTATCCGGTTCTCAGGGAAGACAGAACCATTGTCGGAATCATCACTGCTCAGGATATTGTGGAAGTGGTAGACGAAGAGATGGGAGACGACTATGCGAAGCTGGCTGGTCTGACTGCCGAAGAAGATCTGAAAGAAACTACCATTGAGAGTATGAAAAAAAGGTTGCCTTGGTTGATCGTGTTGTTGTTCCTTGGAATGGCGGTTTCTTCTGTGGTCGGTATTTTCGAGACTGTGGTGGCGGTGCTTCCGATCGTCATGTGCTTTCAGTCACTGATTCTCGATATGGCCGGTAATGTGGGTACCCAGTCTCTGGCGGTAACAATCCGTGTGCTAATGGATGAAAATCTGACTACAACCCAGAAGATGGGTCTTGTGGTAAAAGAGATGCGGGTCGGTTTTTCCAACGGTCTGTTTTTGGGAATTTTGGCATTCCTTTTTATTGGATTGTATGTGTTTCTGTTTAAACACAATCCGCTCGGTCAAGCGTTCCTGATCTTCGGCTGTGTTGGAATGGCCCTGCTGGTAGCTATGGTGATTTCCAGTATGGTAGGAACCCTGATTCCGATGTTTTTCCACAAGATAAAGGTGGATCCGGCTGTGGCATCGGGACCGCTGATCACAACGGTTAATGACCTTGTGGCAGTCATCACCTATTATGGTCTAGCCTGGCTTCTTTTAATTAATGTGATGCAAATGATATAACAGGAGGCAAAAGGTATGCCGGAATTTATTGATAAAAATACATTACGAAAACAAATGAAACAAAAGCGCAATACTCTCAATAAAGAAGAGCGCATAGAAGCGGCAGAGGGCTGCCTGCAGCAGCTTAGGCAAGTGCCCGGATATGAACAGGTTTCATGGATGTACTGTTATATGTCCTACCTTTCGGAATTGGATACCCGGCGGATGATAGAGATTTTTTTGAAAGAAGGAAAGAGAGTTGCCGTGCCAAAGGTGCAGGGAACGGAGATGGATTTTTATGAGATCTTGGCTCTGTCAGATTGTGTGAACGGAGCCTTTGGCATACTGGAACCGACGGGGGATAATGAGCCGATAACCGAAGCCGGTTGGATTCTGATGCCCGGACTGGCCTTCGACCTTCAGGGAAATCGACTGGGATATGGTGGTGGTTTCTATGATAAATATCTGGAAAAACAGGATAATCTGGTGAAAATTGCCCTTGCCTATGACTTCCAGGTGATCCCGACTGTATCTGCAGAAATATTTGATCAGCCGGTAGATTATATTGTGACACCGGAAAGAATCTTTAAAACGAAACCTTAAATCCGAACCGATCGCAATCAGGGGGGCATGAAATGAAAATAAAGTCAAAGGATATTGCAAAGGAACTCCACCTTTCTGAGGCGACGGTATCTCTCGTACTGAATGATCGCCCGGGGGTCAGTGAGGCGACCCGAAAGGGCTTCGATACGTACTGAACCAATTCTATGACCGCTATCAGATTCCGTTATTTATCGTAGAAAACGGACTGGGAGCAGTGGATCAGTTAATTACCGATGAACAGGGCAATAAAACAGTAAAGGATGATTATCGCATCGACTATCTACGAAAACATCTACTTCAGGTGGAAGAAGCCATTAAAGATGGGGTAAAAGTGATGGGATATACCACCTGGGGATGTATTGATCTGGTCAGCGCATCCACAGCAGAGCTAAAAAAACGTTACGGATTCATTTATGTGGATCGCAATGACGATGGAACCGGAACTCTGGAACGTTATAAAAAGAAATCCTTTGACTGGTATAAAGAAGTGATTGCAACCAATGGCCAGAGTCTCCACGAAGAATAAAAAAATAAAATTAAGATGAAGTATTCTTCTTTTCTGGAAAAAGATTCAAAAAAAACTTGATAAAATAAATCTGCGGTGCTATACTATATAAGAATACTGTAGACGATGACAAGAGTGGGCGTTCGCCCACTCTTATTGTATGTTATGAATTGTAAAGCTCGAAAAGAATTCGCGGGCGAATGACATGGAAAGAAGGTGAGAACAACATGAAAAGAACAGAGATTGTTGAAAGAGTAGAAGAACTGGTCACCCCGATCATTGACGAGAATGATTTTGAGCTTGTTGATGTAGAATATGTAAAAGAGGGAGCGAACTGGTATCTCCGTGTGTATGCAGATAAAGATGGAGGAATTACCATTGATGACTGTGTGCTCATCAGCCGTGCCCTGGAGCAGAAGCTGGATGAAGAAGATTTCATTCAGGATGCCTATATTCTGGAAGTAAGTTCCCCGGGACTGGGAAGGCAGCTGAAGAAAGACAAGGACTTTAAGAGAAGCCTTGGTGAGAAGGTGGAATGTAAATTATTTAAGGCCATCAATAAACAGAAGGAATTTGAAGGCATTTTAAAGGATTTTACGGAAGAAACCATCACATTGGGAATAGATGAAGCAGAGCAAATTATAAATAGAAAAGAAATTGCCATGATTCGTCTGGCAATCGATTTCTGAGAATACCAGAAAGGTAGGAGGATAAGAAAAAATGAGTGAATTAATCGATGCTCTTAATCAGTTACAGAAAGAAAAAAACATCGAGAAAGAAGTAATCATGCAGGCCATTGAAGATTCTTTAGTTGCAGCATGTAACAGAGATTTCGGAAAGAATGCCATTGTTAAAGTGAATATGGATCGTATCACAGGCGATATTTCTGTTTTTGTTGAAAAAACAGTTGTGGAGGAAGTAGAAGATCCTGCTACAGAGATCAGTCTGGAAGATGCAAAAATGATTCAGTTCCGCTATGATCTTGGAGATATCGTGAACATTGAAGTGACTCCGAAAAATTTTGGACGAATTGCCGCACAACATGCAAGAAGTGTCATTGTTCAGAAGATTAAGGAAGAAGAGCGACGTGTTCTGTTCCAGCATTTCTCACATAAAGAGAAAGATATCGTGACAGGTGTAGTACAGCGCTTTAATGGAAAGAATATCTGTATCAGTCTCGATGACAAGACCGATGCGGTGCTTACAGAAAAAGAGCAGGTGAAGGGAGAAGTATTCCATCCGACCGACCGTATTAAATTATATATTATCGAAGTAAAAGATACCAATAAAGGACCGAAGATTCTCGTTTCGAGAACCCATCCGGAACTGGTAAAACGTCTTTTCGAAAAAGAGGTTGCCGAGGTATATGATGGAACCGTGGAAATTAAGAGCATTGCCCGTGAGGCAGGATCCAGAACAAAGATTGCAGTGGCATCCAACGATCCGAATGTGGATCCGGTTGGAGCATGTGTCGGTTTAAATGGTGCTCGTGTCAATGCAATTGTGAATGATCTTCAGGGAGAGAAGATTGATATCATCACATGGGATGATGACCCTGCAACCTTAATTGAAAATGCTCTAAGTCCATCCAATGTTGTTTCTGTAGATGTGGATGAGGAAGAAAAGAGTGCAAAAGTAGTTGTTCCGGATTACCAGTTATCTCTTGCCATCGGTAAAGAAGGACAGAATGCTCGTCTGGCAGCTAAACTTACCGGATATAAGATTGATATCAAGAGTGAGAGTCAGGCAGCAGAATTGGAAGAAGAACTGGATTTTGAAGACGATTTTGATATGGGTGATTCTTCCACAGATTTCATGGACAGTGAAACAGAAGAGATGACAGAAGATTTTATGGAAGAAGATTTGGAAGAGTCTGTTCCGGAAATAGAAGAATAATCTGACTGGTGATATATCATGGGAAAAAAGATACCACAAAGACAGTGTGTGGGCTGTCACGAAATGAAGACAAAAAAAGAATTGATACGCGTAATAAAAACACCGGAGAATGAAGTTCTCCTTGATGCGAATGGCAAGCAAAATGGCCGTGGCGCCTATCTGTGTTTTTCCACCGAGTGTCTTCAGAAAGCAAGACGTTCAAAAGGATTGGAACGTTCCCTGAAAATTGCCATTCCAGAAGAAATCTATGATCGTTTAGAGGAGGAGTTGAAGCAATTTGACACAGAGAGATAGAGTGTTATCGATGCTTGGGCTGGCAGCCAAAGCAGGAAAGATTGAAAGCGGTGAGTTTTCAACAGAAAAAGCAGTAAAAAAAGGATTCGGACACCTTGTCATCGTTGCGGAAGACGCCTCTGATAATACGAAAAAAATGTTCAGAAACATGTGTGAATATTATAAAGTTCCCATGGTTATTTTCGGAACAAAAGAAGAGTTGGGCCATTGGATTGGTAAGGCGTACAGGGCTTCCATCTGTATCTTAGATGAAGGTTTTGCAAAGTCAGTGTTAAAAAAGATTGATCTAAATATGGAGGTGTAGCGGATGCCAAAAATGAGAGTACATGAAGTAGCAAAATTATTAAATAAAAGCAGTAAAGAAATCATCGCTGCCTTAAAGCAGCAGGGAATAGAAGTACAGAGTCACATGAGCACGGTTACGGAGGAAAATATTGCAAAAGTGAAATCGCATTTTCATCCGGCAGAACCGGCAAAAAAACCGGAACCGGCACAGCCTGTAGATAAGACAAAAGCTCGGGAAAAAGAGCAGCCAAAAGAAACAGTGAAGAAAAAAGAGGATAACATACAAAGAGAAATGAGAGAGAAACGTCCGGAAGGCCGCAGAGAATTCTCCAGAGACGGTCGCAATGATAATAACAACCGTAATGGCAGAAATAATGACGGCAACCGCAATTTCAATAATCGCAATAATGATGGAAACCGTGGCGGCAGAAATAGCGAGGACGGTAACCGTAATTTCAATAATCGCAATAACGATGGCAATCGTAACGGCAGAAATAATGACGGCAATCGTAATTTCAATAACCGCAATAACGATGGTAACCGTAATGGCAGAAATAATGACGGCAACCGTAATTTCAATAACCGCAATAATGATGGCAATCGTGGAGGCAGAAATAATGAAGACGGCAGTCGTAATTTCAATAATCGTAATAACGATGGCAATCGTAACGGCAGAAACAATGACAGAAGAAACCGCACCAAATCTGTCTTAGGTGGCGATACCCCAATCAACGCAAAAGAGACAAGAAACGGAAAAGAAAACCGTCATGACATTAACCGTGAACACAGTCGCGACAATAATAATCGTAATAATGATGGTAATCGTGGCGGAAAGAATAATCGTCGGAATAACAATAATAACAGCCGCAAAGACGGATATAATACGATGCAGAAACGTCCGAAGAATAAGGTAAAACAGCCGGTTGTTCAGCCACCGAAGCAGGAAGAGCCAAAGGAAGATGTAATCCGTAACATTACCCTTCCAAATCCGGTATCCCTGAAAGATCTTGCAGAAGCATGTAAGGTCACTCCTGCTGTCATCATCAAAAAGCTTTTCCTTGCAGGACAGATGGTTACAATTAATACAGAATTTCCTTTCGAAGAAGCAGCAGAAATCGCTTTGGAATATAACTGTATTGCAGAAGAAGAAGTAAAGGTTGACGTGATTGAAGAACTTCTGAAAGAGGAAGAAGAGGATGAGAGCAATCTGGCAGGTCGTCCTCCGGTTGTCTGCGTTATGGGTCACGTTGACCATGGTAAGACCTCTCTTCTGGATGCCATCCGTTCCACTCATGTCACAGAAGGAGAAGCTGGTGGAATCACCCAGCATATCGGTGCATATGTGGTAAATATTAACGATGAAAAGATTACTTTCCTGGATACTCCGGGACATGAAGCATTTACTTCCATGAGACTTCGTGGTGCACAGGCAACGGATATCGCGGTACTTGTTGTAGCTGCCGATGACGGTGTTATGCCTCAGACGATTGAGGCGATCAACCATGCCAAAGCCGCTGAAGTTGAAGTAATTGTTGCTGTAAACAAAATTGATAAAGAAGGTGCAAATGTCGATCGTGTAAAACAGGAGCTTACCGAATACGGTCTGATTGCGGAAGACTGGGGCGGAAGTACCGTATTTGTTCCGGTTTCTGCAAAAACAGGAGAAGGTATCGAAGAACTGCTTGAAATGATCACTCTTACCGCGGAAGTATTGGAATTGAAAGCCAATCCAAACAGAAAAGCGAGAGGTCTTGTCATTGAGGCAAAACTGGATAAAGGACGTGGTCCGGTTGCCACAATCCTGATTCAGAAAGGTACCCTTCATGTAGGAGATGCCATCAATATCGGGCATGCTTACGGACGTGTTCGTGCCATGTTAGATGATAAAGGAAATCGTGTAAAAGAGGCAGGTCCTTCAGTTCCTGTTGAGATTTTAGGTCTTAATGATGTACCGTTCTCCGGCGAAGTTATGATGGCTCACGATAATGAGAAAGAAGCTCGTACCACAGCAGATGCCTTTATTGCATATGGCAGAGAAAAAATGCTCGAAGAGACCAAGAGCAAACTTTCTCTGGATGATTTGTTTGATCAGATTCAGGCAGGAAATGTCAAAGAACTGAATCTTGTTGTAAAAGCGGATGTTCAGGGCTCAGTGGAAGCGGTTAAACAGAGTTTAATGAAGCTTTCCAATGAGGAAGTTATGATCAAAGTGATCCATGGTGGTGTTGGTGCCATCAATGAATCCGACGTTACTCTGGCTTCTGCTTCCAATGCGATCATCATCGGATTTAATGTTCGTCCGGATGCCATGGCAAAATCCGTTGCAGAGCGTGAAAAAGTAGATATGAGATTATATCGTGTCATCTACAATGCTATTGAAGATATCGAGGCAGCGATCAAAGGTATGCTGGATCCTGTGTTCCGTGAAAAAGTCATCGGACATGTGGAAGTTCGTCAGACTTATAAAGCATCCGGTGTCGGAACCATCGCCGGCTGTTATGTCCTTGACGGAATGATCAGCAGAGCTTCTCAGGTTCGTATCGTCCGTGACGGTATTGTAATCTACGAGGGAACTCTGGCATCCTTAAAACGTTTTAAAGATGATGTAAAAGAAGTAAAATCCGGTTTCGAATGTGGTCTTGTATTTGAAAAATATAATGATGTGAAAGAAGGAGACCAGGTAGAAGCCTTTATTATGGAAGAAATTCCAAGATAACAGGAGACGGAATATAATTATGAGAAAAAACAGTGTTAAAAATACCCGGATTAATTCAGAGGTATTAAAAGAACTGAGTCGTATCATCTCCAGAGAAATCAAAGATCCGAGAATCAGCCCTATGACAACAGTTGTTGCTGTGGAGGTTGCTCCGGATTTAAAAACCTGCAAAGCCTATATCAGTGTGCTAGGTTCCGAAGAAGAACAGGAGAATACTGTGGAAGGCTTACGAAGTGCTCACGGATATATCAAACGTGAGCTGGCACGAAGCATTAATCTCCGTAACACACCGGATATCCGTTTCATACTGGATCAATCCATTGAATATGGTGTTAATATGTCCAGAAAAATTGATGTGATCAATGCGGATATTCATAGAAGAGAAATGGAGGAGTCTGAAGAATGACTTCTGGCACAATATTTCCAGAGAAAGATATTCAACAGTTAAATAAAAAGATAAAAAGAGCAAAAGCTATCGCCATTTCGGGTCACACCAACCCGGATGGCGACTGCATCGGTTCCTGTCTTGGGTTGTGTACTTATATTCTGGATCAGTATCCAGGGAAAAAAGTAGATGTTTTGCTTGAACCGATCAATAAAAAGTTTGGGTTCCTGAAATACGCAGATGGGATTGCACAAGAGAAAGAAACAAGAAGACCATATGATTTGTTTTTTTCTCTTGACTGCTCAGATTCGGAGCGATTGAATCAATTTCAGCCATATTTGGAAGAAGCCAAAGATACGATTTGCATCGATCATCATATTACAAATGTCGGATTTGGTAATCTTCGTTTTATTGATCCGGAAGCTTCTTCTACCTGTGAGATTTTGTTCCGTCTTTTTGATTATGATAAAATATCCTTTGACTGTGCTCAGGATCTGTATCTGGGAATCGTCCATGATACAGGTGTTTTTAAGCATAGTAATACGACCCGCAAAGTTATGGAGATAGCCGGTGCGCTTATCGATAAAGGGGTTCGACCAGATTTCATCATTGATGAGACTTTTTACAAGAAAACCTATATTCAGAATCAGATTCTCGGTCGGGCATTGATGGAGAGTATTCTGATCCTGGAAAAAAAAATGATTTTTTCAGTCATCACCAAAAAAGATATAGACTTATATGAGGTGACCAGCGATGATTTAGACGGAATTATCGATCAGCTTCGTGTTACAGAAGGCGTGGAATGTGCCTTGTTTTTATATGAAAAGGAACAGGGACAGTTCAAGGTGAGTATGCGTTCCAATGGCAAGGTGGACGTAAGTCGTATTGCAAGGACGTTTGGTGGTGGTGGACATGTGAAAGCTGCCGGATGTACCGTGTCAGGTAATGTCAGGGATATTATCAATAATATTTCCATGCATGTAGAACATCAGTTAAATCAGGATGAAAATATATGATCAGTGGAATTATCAATATAAAAAAAGAAAAAGGATTTACGTCTCATGATGTTGTGGCAAAAATGAGAGGGATTCTTCGTCAGAAAAAAATTGGTCATACCGGAACGCTGGATCCGGATGCAACCGGGGTACTTCCGGTGTGTCTTGGCAAGGCGACCAAACTTTGCGACCTCATCGCCGATTGGGATAAAACGTACGAAGCGGTCCTTCTTCTGGGAAGAGAAACGGATACAGAAGATACTTCAGGAACGATTCTGAAAGAGGAAGAAGTGAAGGTGGATGAACAGACTATCTGCGAGATTATTTCATCTTTTGTTGGAGATACTATGCAGATTCCGCCAATGTATTCTGCCAAAAAAGTGAAGGGAAAAAAACTGTATGAACTGGCAAGGGAAGGAATTGTGATTGAGAGAAAACCGTGTCCAATCACGATTTCTTCCATTGAGATAAAAGAAGTAGCCCTTCCTTATGTGCGTTTTGAAGTCAGTTGTTCTAAAGGAACCTACATTCGTAGTCTTTGCAGAGATATTGGTGCGAAAGCAGGATGTGGAGGTTGTATGGCTTCGCTGATCAGAACGAGGGTGGCGGCTTTTCATATTGAAGAGGCGATCACATTAGATGAACTCGAAAAATTGCGGGATGACAATAACCTGGATACCTGCATCAGAGCCATTGATACAGTATTTTCAGAATATCCTTCTCTCACAGCATTAAAGGAGGCAGAACGATATTTATACAACGGCAACAAGATTGCCCTTCGATACTGCAAAAATGATTCCGAATGGACAGGAGAAGGCTTTTGCCGGGTCTATGACACAGATGGTCATTTTATTGGAATCTATCAAAAAGAAAAACAGACAGACATGATAAAACCACATAAATTATTTTTTGATTTACCATAGATAAATACCAGGAGAGGAAAATGAAATACATCAAAAGCGAGGATTTTCATCTGGAAAATACAGCAGTGGCACTGGGGAAATTTGAAGGAATTCACAGGGGACATCAGCTGCTGCTGGATGAAATCATAAAACAAAAAAAGAATGGTCTGCAAAGCGTTGTATTTACTTTTGATATGCCTCCGCGATCTGTGTTAAAAGGAGAAAGAGATTATCAGCAGATTTATACCAAAGAAGAGAGGCATCAGCTTCTGGAACGACAGAATATTGATATTCTGATTGAGCATCCTTTTACCAGAGAGTTTGCTTCTCTGGAACCGGAAGAATTTGTCCGTCATGTGTTACTGGAAAAAGCTGGTGCAAAAGCTGTTGTGGTCGGTACAGATTTTCGTTTCGGGCGGAAACGGTCCGGAGATATTAATGTTTTAAAAGAATTATCAGAAACCTTTGGATTTAAGTTGATCGTGATAGATAAACTGAAAGTGGACCAAGAAGACGTAAGCAGTACCCGGATCCGAAACTTTTTGGAGCATGGACAGATGGAAGAAGCGGAAAGACTTCTCGGAAGACCTTATTCTATTGTAGGTACTGTTGTCCATGGAAAGGCTTTAGGACGTACGATTCAGATTCCTACTGTCAACCAGGTTGCTGATCATACAAAACTGATTCCACCCAATGGAGTGTATGTTTCCAAGGTGCATGTTGATGGAGAAACTTTTTATGGCATTACGAATATCGGTGTAAAACCTACGGTAGAAGATCATGCCATAAAAGGAATTGAGACAAATATTTTTAATTTTGATCAGGATATTTATGGAAAAATAATCGAAGTGGAGCTTTTGCATTATCACAGACCGGAAATGCGTTTTGCTTCTGTCAACGAACTTCGTGCCTGCATGACGGATGATATCTCTTATGCAAAAGATTATATTAGGCAATATGCCGTATAAACTGGTGAAAAAACATATCCAAATTAGCAATAATGTGGTATAATCAATGTATAGAGCAGAAGATGACAGGATATCGTCATATTCTTATTATAGTAAGAACCAGTATAAAGGGGTGGTACGATGAATACGATTATCACGATTGGAAGACAGTATGGCAGCGGAGGCAAGGAAGTCGGAAAGAAATTATCCGAATACTATAACATTCCATTTTACGATAAAGAACTGTTAAAAATAGCTGCCAGAGAAAGTGGCATCTGTGAAGAAATGTTCGAGAGCTACGATGAGAAACCGACGACGAGTTTTTTATATTCGCTAGTTATGGATCCATATGCCCTGGGTTATAACGCATCATCCTTTGATATGCCATTAAACCAGAAAGTCTTCCTGGCTGCATTTGATGCGATTAAAAAGGTGGCTGATGAAGGTCCATGTATCATTGTCGGAAGATGTGCTGATTACGCTCTGAAAGATTATGAGAATAAGTTAAATGTTTTTATTCATGCACCGATGTCTTTTAAAAAACATCGGATTAACGAGCAGTATAATATTCCTCTCGACAAGGCGAAAGACGAAGCTGTGAAGATTGATAAACAAAGAGCGAGTTATTATAACTATTATACCTCCAAAAAATGGGGCGATTTAAAGAGTTATGATTTAAGCATTGACAGCAGCATCTTCGGAATTGACGGAACAGTCGAAATGATTAAAAATGCCATTAATCTGAAAGAACAGATGACAAGTCAGACGACAGAGTAAAGGAAGAAAAAGGATTGAAGACCGAGGGCTTCAGTCCTTTTCTTTATGAATATCTATTTAGGAAACATTGAGAAAGGAAGACATATGGAAGAAGTACAGAAGATCAATCCTCTGGGAAATGATCCGGTTGGAGGACTGATGGTTCGTTTTGCAGTTCCAAGTATTGTGGCAATGCTTGTGAGTGCATTATATAATATTGTGGATCAACTTTTTATTGGACAATCGGTGGGAACACTGGGAAATGCTGCCACCAATATTGCTTTCCCTCTTACCATGTCCTGTATCGCTCTTGCCCTTTTGTTTGGAATTGGCGGAGCATCCTGTTTTAATTTGAGCATGGGCAGAGGAGAGGAAGAAAAAGCCATTCATTATGTCGGGAATGCTGTTGTGTGCCTCTTTAGTTGTGGTTTTGTTTTATGTATCATCACCCAGTTATTTCTCACTCCAATGCTGAAAGCCTTTGGGGCTCCGGCAGATGTACTGCCCTATGCCGAAACTTATGTGAGAATTACTTCAATCGGGTTTCCATTTTTGATTATGACAACAGGAGGAGGACACCTGATTCGTGCAGATGGCAGTCCTAAGATGGCAATGCTTTGTAACCTTTCCGGTGCGATTATCAATACCATTCTTGATGCCTTTTTTGTTATGGGATTTGGATGGGGGATGGCAGGAGCTGCCCTTGCCACGATTCTTGGACAGATTTTTTCAGGAATGATTGTGGTTAATTATATGCGCCATTACAAAACCGTTCCTCTCTTGCCGAAACATTTGATTATCCGCAAAGAATATGTGGTACAAACTGCCAAAATTGGTATGGCATCTTTCTTTAATCAGATAGCTATGATGATCGTACAGATTATCATGAATAATTCATTGGCTTATTACGGGGCACTTTCCGTTTATGGGGAGGCAATTCCATTAGCCTGTGCGGGAATTATCATAAAAGTGAATCAGGTCTTTTTCTCCATTGTCATTGGATTGGCTCAGGGAAGTCAGCCAATTGAGAGTTTTAATTATGGAGCAGAGAAATACGACCGTGTACGAAAGACATATCGTCTGGCTTTGAGTTCCGGATTTTGTATTTCCCTGATTTCTTTTGTGTTATTTCAATTATTTCCAGTACAGATTATCTCTCTGTTTGGACAGGGATCCGAAAGTTATTTTGGATTCGGAGCAAAATTTTTCCGTATCTATCTGTTTTTTATCTGGGCCGATTGTTTACAGCCGATTACTTCAACTTTCTTTACTTCAATTGGTAAACCGGTAAAAGGAATCTTTTTGTCCCTGACAAGACAGATCATCTTTTTGCTTCCGTTATTAATTATCCTTCCAATGTTTCTGGGAATTGACGGAATCATGTACGCAGGTATGTTTGCTGATTTGTTTGCGGCTATTGTCACAGTGATCATGGCACGTATTGAATTCAAAGATATGAGACGATTGGAAAATAAATCTGAATAACAAAAAGAGCTGTCGTATTAGTTGCGGCAGCCCTTCATATCTTATTCTTCTTCCTGATATTTCTTATTCACTTTATTATATGAGGTAAAATATGGTGCAAAGTTCTTTTGCTCCGGTGCTGTTTCTATTTTTCGGATAAAATTGGTGCGAACCTTTTTTTCTGGTGCCGGAGAATTGATACCGGCAACTTTTCCAGCTTCTATGCATTTTAGCATCCACGCCATATTGCGGGCAACGGTGCGCATAACCATAAGGCCTTCTTTATCCTGCTCAACTTCTTCCGGGGTATTGCCATGAACCATGTTCCAGTAAGCGGATGGAACGAGGGGCATATTATTCATCATGAAATATTTATTCAGCTGTTCTAAAGCAGCCGTGGAACCTGCACGGCGACAGCTCACGATAGCAGCACCAGGTTTATGAGGAAATCCATTGCTGGCATAAAACATGCGATCAAGGAAAGAAGTGATATCCCCTGCTGCACCTGCATAGTGTACCGGAGAGCCGACGATCAGACCGTCACATTCTTCCATCTTTGCGATGGCAACATTTACAGGATCATCTCCGAAAATACATTTGCCAAGTTTGTTCTTCCGGCACATGCCACAGCCTTTACATCCGCGAATCGTGTGCATGCCGACCTGCATGAGTTCTGTTTCAATTCCTTCCATATGTAATACATTTATAATCTCCTGCAATGCCCGAGCAGTACATCCGTTTGTATGTGGGCTTCCATTCAATAATAATACCTTCATCCAATTCATCCCTTCCAATTCTCAAGACATAATATGCCAATTTATTTTTTTATTATAGCATGGCATGTTGAAAATGTATAGTGAATATTCACAAATTTTGCTTGTTTTCAGTTGTTTATATAGATATACTTATCATAAGAAAATATATTTTCTGTTATTTTTTGCAGGGGGAGTAAGGGCAGAAATAGTAGTAATGTATGGAGGTATCAGGTATGGATGTTGTAGTTCATAAATTTAAAAAAGTACTGGTAGCCAATCGGGGAGAAATTGCGATTCGTATTATCAGAGCTTTGGGAGAATTGGGAATCAGCTCGATTGCAATCTATTCCAAAGAAGATCGCTATGCACTTTTTCGGACCAAAGCAGATGAAGCTTATCCGTTAAATCCGGATAAAGGGCCTGTGGATGCCTATCTGGATATTCCGACGATTATTGCAATTGCAAAAGAAAAGAAGGCGGATGCGATTCATCCGGGTTATGGATTTTTATCAGAATCTCCAGAGTTTGCTGAAGCCTGCCGGAAGAATGACATCGTATTTATTGGGCCGACGGTAGAATCCATGAATATTATGGGTGATAAAATTTCTGCGAAAAAAGCAGCGTTTGAGTCAAAAGTACCGATTATCAGCGGGACTGATTTTGCGATTCCGGATGCGAAAACGGCCATGGTTGAGGCAGAAAAAATCGGGTATCCGGTTATGCTGAAGGCATCCAATGGCGGAGGTGGCAGAGGAATGCGTATCGTCCACTGCAAAGAAGATATGCCCGAAGCATTTGAAAAGGCAGAAAATGAATCAAAAAGAGCCTTTGGGGAATCCAAACTGTTTCTGGAAAAGTATCTGATCCGTCCGAAGCATATCGAAGTGCAGATTCTCGGTGACAATTATGGGAATATCGTGCATTTATATGACAGAGATTGTTCGCTGCAGCGTCGCAATCAGAAAGTGATAGAATTTGCTCCGGCATGGTCAATTTCAGAAGAAACTCGAAAGAAGATTCTCGATAGTGCCAAGCGGTTGGCAAGAAGAGTTGGATACACCAATGCAGGTACGATGGAATTTCTGGTGGATGAAGAGGAGAATCCATATTTTATCGAAATGAATCCGCGTATACAGGTGGAGCACACTGTAACGGAAATGATCACAGGGATTGATCTGGTTGTCTGCCAGATTCTTGTGGCACAGGGATATCCGCTTAATAGTCCTGTGATACACATTTATTCTCAAAATGAAGTAAAATGTAATGGATATTCCATTCAGGTTCGTATAACGACAGAAGATCCGGCCAACGATTTTCTGCCGGATAACGGTAAGATTGATCTGTATCGTTCCAGTTGCGGTAATGGAATCCGTCTGGACGGAGGAAATGCCTATGCAGGTGCCGTCATCACGCCTCATTATGATAGTCTTCTGGTGAAAGCGATATCTCATGACAGAACTTTTGCCGGCGCGATTCATAAATCAATCCGTTGCTTAAAAGAATTTCGAATTCATGGCGTGAAGACCAATATGACATTTTTGATTAATGTGCTGAATCATGAGGTATTTCAGCAGGGAAAATGTTATACCACATTTATCAGTGAGACGCCGGAGTTATTTGAACTGCATTATCGGCTGGATCGGACAACAAAAATATTAGAATTTCTTGCTAATAAGATGGTCAATGTCAATCCGGGACCAAAACCTTACTTGGAAGATCGAAGGGTTCCTGTCATTGATACGGAAAAACCGATTCGGGGAAGCAGGGATGACTTCCTGCGGCTGGGAGCCAGGGAGTTTACCCAGAAAATATATCGAAGCAAAAAATTATATATCACAGATACTACAATGCGCGATGCACAGCAATCTTTGCTGGCCACCAGAATGCGTACAAAAGAAGTTGCAGGAGCTGCACGGGCAACCAATTTATATTTAAAAGATTCTTTTTCTATTGAGGCATGGGGTGGAGCAACGTATGACACTGCCTATCGTTTCTTAAAAGAATCTCCGTGGAAACGTCTGGATATTTTGAGGGAGAGGATGCCAAATGTACTCATACAGATGCTCCTCCGTGCTTCCAATGTAGTCGGTTACAGAACATATCCCGATAATGTGATAAAAAAATTTATCAAGGTTTCCAGTGATCACGGGATTGATGTTTACCGGATTTTTGACAGTATGAACTGGATAGAAAATATGAAGCTTCCGGTGGAGGAGGCTCTGAAAACCGGAAAAATTGTGGAAGGCGCGATCTGTTATACAGGGGATATGATGAATCTGAAAGAAACAAAATATACCCTGGATTATTATTGTCAAAAAGCAATAGAGCTGGAACAGATGGGATGTCATTGTATTGCCATCAAAGATATGTCTGCACTATTGAAACCGTATGCAGCAAAAAAACTGATTGAGGCACTGAAAAAGGAATTGCATGTGCCTGTTCATCTTCATACTCATGATACAACAGGAAATGGCATTGGAACATATCTGATGGCTGCCGAGGCTGGAGTGGATATTGTAGATGTTGCCATAGGTTCCATGAGTTCCCTGACCAGTCAGCCTTCCATGAATTCGCTCGTGGAAGCTTTGAAAGGAACAGAAAGAGATACACAGATTGATGCGGATGGGCTAGAAGTACTTGATGAGTACTATAGACATGTTCGTCAGGTCTATAAAGTATTTGAAAGTGATATGGAGGCACCCAATACTCAGATTTATAAATATGAGATTCCGGGAGGACAATATTCCAACCTGAGTGCACAGATTAAAGAAATGGGTGCCGGAAATAATTTTAACGAAATTCGTAGATTATATAAAGAAGCAGATGAACTTCTGGGTAATATCATTAAAGTGACACCGACTTCTAAAGTGGTAGGTGATCTTGCGATTTTCATGCTAAAAAATAATCTGACTAAAGATAATATTTTTACAGAAGGAAAAGATTTATCCTATCCGGATTCTGTCGTGGAATATTTTAAAGGAATGCTCGGACAGCCTGAGGGAGGATTCCCGGAACAACTCCAGAAAATTGTCCTGAAAGGGCAACAGCCGATCACAGTAAGACCCGGATCACTCCTTCCGGACGAGGATTTTGATGCGATTGATGCGCATCTCAGAAAAAACTATTATATGGATACTATGGAAAAGCCAGAAGTCATGGAACAAAAAGTCTTAAGTTATGCTTTGTACCCGAGAGTTTATGAAGATTATTGTGAACATTTTCAGGCTTATAATGATGTTTCCAAATTGGAAAGCCATGTCTATTTTTACGGCCTTCGTCCGGGTGAGGAGACAACCATTCAGATAGAAGAGGGGAATGATATTTTAATTAAATTTATTCGAACTTCTGATTCGGATGAAAATGGTTATCGAACTCTTCAATTTGAAGTCAATGGATTTTATAGAGAGATTCGTATTCTGGATAAACATTTTGAAGTAAAAGCAGACCGGCGATTAAAGACCGATCGAAAAAATCCGGGACATCTTGGGGCATCTCTTCCGGGAACAATCTGTGATATCCGTATTAAAGAAGGAGAGTCTATTATAAAGAACACACCGCTTATGACCATAGAGGCCATGAAAATGGAGACAACAGTTACGGCAAAAGTATCTGGCGTGGTTGATAAGATTTATGTCTCTGATGGAGATGAAGTCAATCAGGATGATCTTCTTGTTTCTTTTGTTGTAGATGAAAAAGATATGCCGGAAAGAGTTCATCCGGAATTGCCGAAGATGGATCTTGCGACTTTAGACCAGGATGAATTTAAATCCTTTGATCTGAAAGAAATGGTTACAGAAGAAAAGCGTGGATTAAAATAAGGGACAGACTTTTGACGGAGAGTGTCTCTTATGGTATTATGGTTTGGAAAAACAACAAGGAGGTTATTTTCATGAAACAGAATGCATGGTTAACATATACAGAGGAAGATATCAAAGAACTGGAGGTTCTCTCGGATCAATACAAAGTGTTTTTAAGTACGTGTAAAACAGAACGTGAGTGTACTGCGTTTTTTAAGGAAGAAGCAGAAAAGGAAGGGTACCGCGACCTGAATGAGCTGATTCGGAATAATGTATCATTAAAACAGGGAGATAAAGTTTATGCACAGGGAATGGGAAAAACCATTGCACTTTTTGAAATCGGAAGTCAGCCGATGACAGAAGGGATGAATATCCTTTGTGCTCACATTGATTCTCCAAGACTTGATCTCAAACAGGTTCCTCTGTATGAGGATACAGAGCTTGCATTTTTAGATACCCATTATTATGGTGGTATCAAAAAGTATCAATGGGTGACGATTCCAATGGCACTTCATGGTGTTGTTGCCAAAAAAGATGGAAGTGTGATTCCTGTCACTATCGGAGAAGATCCGGAAGATCCGATTATTTATATCACAGATCTGCTTGTTCATCTTGCCGGAAAGCAGATGGAGAAGAAAGGAACAGAAATCGTAACCGGAGAGAATCTGGATGTATTGATTGGAAGCCGTCCGCTGGAAGGGGAAGAAAAAGATGCTGTAAAGGCTAATATATTAAACTTGCTGGAAGAAAAATATCATATCGAAGAAGACGATTTTCTTTCTGCTGAGATAGAGGTAGTTCCGGCAGGAGCAGCCAGAGACTGCGGTCTCGACCGAAGCATGATCGCTGGCTATGGTCATGATGACAGAGTATGTGCTTTTCCGTCTTTTCAGGCGATGATGGAAGTAACGGCATCCGAGAGAACTTCCTGCTGTATTCTTGTCGATAAAGAAGAAATTGGAAGCGTGGGGGCAACAGGACTCCAGTCCATGTTTTTTGAAAATACAGTGGCAGAAATTCTTGCACTGATGGGGATTGATTCCAATCTTGCAGTCAGAAGAACTCTTTCCCGCTCCAAAATGCTTTCTTCCGATGTAAGTGCTGCCTATGATCCTGCATATAGTGAAGCATTTGAGAAGAAAAATTGTGCGTATTTTGGAAAAGGTCTGGTCATCAACAAATATACAGGTGCCAGAGGCAAATCCGGCTCCAACGATGCTAATGCTGAATATCTGGCAGAACTCCGTCGGATTTTTGATGAAAATAAAATTGCTTTTCAGACTGCAGAACTGGGAAAAGTTGATTATGGTGGAGGTGGAACGATCGCCTATATCGCAGCTTTATATGGTATGGAAGTCGTGGACAGTGGTGTGGCGGTGCTCAGTATGCACTCTCCATGTGAAGTCATCAGCAAAGCAGATTTATATGAAGCCAAAAAAGGGTATAAGGCATTTCTGGAAAATGCATAAACAAGGATTGAGATATTTATGAATTGTCAGGAAACGCAGTCAAATGTACTGAATTATATTAATCATAAACTGGATAATGAAGAAATTACCAGTTTCATTGAGCATATCCGCGAATGTGAAAATTGCAGAGATGAATTAGAAATATATTATATTACAATGATCGGTATGCAGCAGCTCGATGATGGCGAGCTGCTGACTGCTGATTTTCAAAAAGCACTGAAAGAAGATATGTGCCAGAGATATCTGCAATGTCAGAGAGAGAAAGATCGAACTCATTCTCTTTGTGTTCTGTTGGCAGCATTTCTGATTTCTATGCTTATGTGGTTTATTGGAGAGTTGATTGCTGTGTTATGATCCTGTCTGTACTTTTAAATGAAACAGACCTGTTATGACACAGATGCATGTAGAGAGGAAAAAAGATGCCAGATAAAATTATGCTCCTGGATGGACACAGTATCTTAAACCGGGCATTTTACGGTCTTCCGGTTCTGAGCAATACGGAAGGAGTGCATACGAACGCAGTTCTTGGGTTTTTAAATATTATGTTTCGTTATATGGAAGAAGAAAAACCCACATATCTGCTTGCTGCTTTTGATCGAAAGGAGCCGACATTTCGTCATGTAAAATATAAAGAATATAAAGGGACCAGAAAACCAATGCCTGAAGAACTGAGAGAACAGGTTCCTCTGATGAAGGAAGTTTTAAGTGCAATGGAAATTCCTGTGGTAACTCAGGCGGGACTGGAAGCGGATGATATTCTTGGAACGATTGGAAGAGAAGCAGAAAAAGAGAATTTTGAGGTCGTGATTGTTTCGGGTGACCGTGATTTATTACAGCTTGCCACGGATCATGTAAAGATCAAGATTCCAAAGACCAAATCAGGCGGTACGGTTACAGAAGATTATTATGCGGCAGATGTGCAGGCACTGTATGGTGTGACTCCGAAAGAATTCATTGATATGAAGGGCCTCATGGGGGATGCTTCTGACAACATTCCGGGGGTTCCCGGAATCGGTGAGAAAACTGCTGCCAAATTAATTCAGGCATATCATTCCATAGAAAATGCTCATGAGCATATCGAAGAAGTGAAGCCGGCAAAAGCGAAAAACAATCTGCAGGCTTATTATGAGCAAGCGATTATGAGCAAATGGCTTGCCACGATTAAAACGGATTGTGAACTGGAATATCATTTTAAAGATGCAAAGATTGGGAATCTTTTTACAAAGGATGCCTATCACCTGTTTAAAAAACTGGAATTAAAAAGCCTTTTTAAATATTTTGAAGAAGAGCAGAAAGAAAAGAATGAAATTCAGATTTCCTGTACCAGTGATCTGTCCAGTATGGATCAGATTGTTTCAGAAATCATAGAAGAAGGTCGTGCAGGACTTGGCGTCATCGGATATGCCGGTAATTGCAGAGGATTGTCATTGACGTCAAAGAAGAAAACGGTTCTTTTACTTGCAGAGGGATTTGTGACAGAGAATCAGTTGAAAGATACCATAATCACTCTTCTCGAAAAAAATGTGGTATTAGATATATTGGATTATAAAGCACTTCTTCATTTTGAAGAAAGAGTACGGGAATTCGAACCACAAATTGAAGATATCGGTATTCAGGCTTACTTGTTAAATCCGTTACAATCTTCTTATGATTTTGATGATATTGCCAGAAATTATCTGGATCTTGTGGTGCCATCCAGAAAAGAAGTCTGCGGAAAACAATCTCTGGAAGAAATCTTTTCCAGCAATCATGAGAAAGCTGTGCATTTGGCCGGAATGCTTTCTTATGTTCCGTATATGGCAGAACCGGTGCTGCGTAACAAAATAAAAGAGATGGATATGGAGTCTTTGTATGCCAATATTGAGCGGCCGACGGCGCCAACGCTTTACGATATGGAAAAATATGGAATCTCTGTAGAAAAAGATGCGCTGAAAGAGTATGGAGAACGGCTTACCGGTCGGATTTCCGAACTGGAAACTTCTATTCATCAGCAGGCAGGAAAAGAATTTAATATTAATTCTCCAAAACAGCTGGGTGTTATTTTATTTGAAGATCTGAAAATGCCATTTGCGAAAAAGACCAAAACCGGTTATTCCACCAGTGCGGATATTCTTGAAAAACTGGCACCGGATTATCCGATCGTTTCTGATATTCTGGAATATCGCCAATTGACCAAATTAAAATCCACTTATGCAGATGGTCTCGCTGCTTTTATTCAGGAAGACGGGAAAATTCACGGCATTTTCCATCAGAAAGTGACCGCTACCGGACGACTGTCAAGTTCTGATCCGAATCTTCAGAATATCCCGATTCGAATGCCGCTGGGGCGGGCAATCCGAAAAGTTTTTGTTCCGGATCCGGGATATGTCTTTGTCAGTGCCGACTACTCCCAGATTGAACTTCGTGTTCTTGCACATATGGCAAAAGATCAGAATCTGATCGATGCTTACAAGCACAATGCAGATATCCATACCACCACGGCCTCCCAGGTATTTGGAGTGCCGGTAGAAGAAGTGACGCCGCTTCTTCGTAGAAATGCAAAAGCGGTTAATTTTGGTATTGTATACGGAATCAGTGCGTTTGGTCTCAGTCAGGATCTGAATATATCCCGAAAAGAAGCCAATGAATATATTGATCGATATTTTTCGACTTATCCGGGAATTAAAAAATATCTGGATGGTAATGTGGATTTTGCAAAAGAAAAGGGCTATGTCACAACCTTGTATGGCAGGATCCGTCCGATTCCAGAACTGTCTTCGAGCAATTTTATGCAAAGGAGTTTTGGAGAGAGGGCGGCTATGAATTCGTCGATTCAGGGGACAGCTGCTGATATCATTAAGATTGCAATGGTAAGAGTAAGTAAACGTCTCAGGGAAGAAAAACTGGAATCCCGTCTGATCTTACAGATTCATGATGAACTTTTAATTGAAACGAAAAAAGAAGAAGTGGAACTAATCAAAACAATTCTCAGAGAGGAGATGATGGGTGCTGCCAATCTGAGTGTTCCTCTGAGTATTGATATAGAAGAAGGAAATACCTGGTATGAAGCAAAATAATAACAGAATTAAGGTAGTCGGAGTGACAGGTGGCGTTGGTTCCGGCAAAAGTGTTGTAATGCGTATGCTGGAAGAAGAATTTGGTGCCCGAATCATTCTGGCAGATCTGGTGGCCCATGATTTGATGGAACCAGGGGCTGTCAGTTATAAACAGATTGTCGATCATTTCGGGACAGAAATCTTAGCTTCGGATGGAACCATTGATCGTCCGTCATTATCGCAACTGGTCTTTTCTGATCCGGATAAACTGTCTATTTTAAATCAGATTACACATCCGAATGTGAAAAAAGAAATATTATCCCGCATCGAGACATATCAGAAAGAGGGAACGGCTTCCCTCATTGCCGTAGAAGCAGCATTATTGATTGAAGAGGGATATCAGGAATTCTTTGATGAAATGTGGTTTGTTTATGTGGATGAAGAAACACGGATTCGTCGACTTATGGAAGGCCGGGGCTATTCTGAAGAGAAAAGTCGGTCGATTATGGAACAACAGCTTGGTGAAGAAGAATTTGTAGCCCATTGTGATAAAGTCATCGATAATAACAGAGGATTGGAAGAACTGCGGGCACAGCTTCAGCAAAGTGGAGTATTTGACTGATTTTATGTTTTGACACAGCATTGAGCTAAATTAGACTTTACGAATGTCATTTTGTGTTATATAATGACTAAGATTATGCTTAAAGGAAGGTAAAAGATGGAATTAGCAAGTATTGCCAGTGGAAGCAGTGGTAATTGTATTTATATAGGAAATAAAACCTCTCACTTTCTGATTGATACCGGAATCAGCCGAAAACGGATTGTGGAGGGATTAGCCCAGATGGAAATTACTCCGGATATGATTGATGGGATTTTTATTACTCATGAGCATATGGATCATATCAGTGGGCTTGGGGTTTTTCTTCGAAAATACCCTGTGCCCGTTTTTGCGACATCAAAAACGATTGATGCGATTTTGTCAACCAGATCTCTGGGAGATATGAATCCAGAACTCTTTCATTCCCTTTCCCCGGATCATCCGGTGCGGATTGGAGACATTACAGCTAATGCATCCAGCATATATCACGATGCGGCAGATCCGGTATGTTATACCTTCACGGATGAACAATCGAAGGTGGGAATCGCTACAGATTTTGGAACCTATGACGATTATCTTATTGAAAAAATGCAGGGATGTGAATCTCTTCTTGTGGAGGCAAACCATGATCTCAATATGCTGATGGTAGGTCCTTATCCTTACCCTCTGAAAAGAAGAATCATGGGAAATAATGGACATTTGTCCAATGAGAGGGCAGGACAGTTTTTGTCCAGAATAATTGGGGAAGAATGCCAGCACGTGTTTCTTGGTCATCTCAGCAAAGAAAACAACTATGGCGAGCTGGCTTATGAAACCGTAAAGGTAGAGCTGCTTTTACATAATATCGATATTGAAAAGAAGAATCTGACATTGCAGGTGGCAAGCCGAAGTGTTCCAACGATTGCAGTGTGAGAGGAAACAGGAGGAAGAAAAATGAAAGAAAAACAGATGAAAAGATCCATTATTACTGTACTTGGTAAGGATTCCGTAGGAATTATCGCAAAGGTCTGCACGTATCTTGCCAGTAACAATATTAATATTCTGGATATTAATCAGACGATCACAGCTGGTTACTTTAATATGATGATGATTGTGGAATCAGAAGAAATCACAAAAACATTTCCGGACATGGCATCAGAACTTGCACAGATCGGAGACGAGATTGGTGTGAGAATCCAGGCGCAGCATGAAGATATCTTTGAGATGATGCATCGTATTTAAGAGAATAAATTGTACAGGAGGCTAATATGCTGAATATTAATGAGGTTATTGAGACCAATAAGATGATTCACGAGATGAATCTGGATGTCCGTACAATCACAATGGGAATCAGTCTTCTGGATTGTGTCGGTACTTCTGTTGATGAAGTTTGTGAAAAAATTTATCATAAAATCACAACAAAAGCAAAAGATCTGGTTAAGACCGGAAAAGAAATTGAGCAGGAATTTGGTATTCCGATTGTAAATAAACGTATTTCTGTCACTCCGATTGCACTGGTGGGAGGCGGATGCTGTCAGGGACCGGAAGATTTTGTCCGTATTGCAAAAGAACTGGATCGGTGTGCAAAAGAGGTCGGAGTGAACTTTATTGGCGGTTATTCCGCTCTTGTGAATAAGGGGATGACACAGGCAGATGAATATCTGATTCGTTCGATTCCACAGGCCCTTTCCGAAACAGAAAGAGTCTGCAGTTCTGTTAACGTAGGCTCTACAAAGACCGGAATTAATATGGATGCGGTCAAACTGATCGGTGAGATCATCATTGAAACTGCGGAACTTACCAAAGAAAAGGATGGAATCGGTAATGCCAAATTTGTGGTATTTACCAATGCACCGGATGATAATCCGTTTATGGCAGGTGCTTTCCACGGTGTGACAGAAGCTGATTGTATTATTAATGTTGGTGTCAGCGGTCCTGGCGTAGTAAAGAGAGCCATTGAACAGGTAAGAGGAGAAAGTTTTGAAGTTCTCTGTGAGACAATCAAGAAAACAGCCTTTAAAGTTACCCGTGTAGGTCAGCTTGTAGCAAGAGAAGCATCCCGACGTCTGGATGTTCCATTTGGTATCATTGATTTATCCCTTGCTCCGACTCCGGCAGTGGGAGATAGTGTCGGTGAGATTCTGGACGAGATCGGTCTGGAATATGCCGGTGCTCCGGGTACGACTGCTGGACTTGCTCTTTTTATTGACCAGGTAAATAAAGGCGGTGTTATGGCTTCCTCTTATGTAGGCGGATTGAGTGGTGCCTTTATTCCTGTTAGTGAAGATCAGAGAATGATTGATGCTGTAGAAGCCGGAGCTCTTTCGCTGGAAAAACTGGAGGCCATGACCTGCGTTTGTTCCGTTGGTCTTGATATGATTGCGATACCGGGTGATACAAAAGCCTCTACCATTTCCGGAATCATCGCTGATGAGATGGCACTTGGTATGGTAAACCAAAAGACAACTGCAGTTCGTATTATCCCTGTGATTGGAAAAGGAGTCGGAGATACAGTAGAATTTGGAGGTTTACTGGGATATGCTCCAATTATGCCGGTGAATCAGTTTGACTGTAGCGCTTTTGTAAATCGCGGTGGAAGAATTCCGGCACCAATTCACAGTTTTAAAAATTAATATTTTTTTGGATATAAAAGGTATACATTTTCTGCTTTTTCATATATTAATGGAAAAGCGGGAAAAGAGTACTGATTTATGGATGAAAAATCTTATAACAAGCCTGGAAATCATTACAGACATAGAGAAGAATTTTCTTCTCTATATAGCTATGGCAGAAATAATATTACATACAGACATGATAGAGACGAAACTCCCTTGCCTTTTGGTATGGGATTTCGTCTTCGTCTGCTTTTATGTATCATATTATTTCTGTTTTTTTTATTATCTGATCACTTTGTATTTCAAGAGAAAGAGATGCAGACCGTTTATCAGAAGCTGGAAGAGACAACTTCTGGAAAAGAATGGAAAAAATATGCAGTCACAGTTTTTGAAAATATAAAAGAATTGGATCAATAAGATTAAATTTTACCATTGCATACCTTTAATATTTCGTATATAATTATATTATAAATTATAATAAAACAACTTAAAATATATATTTACTATTTTCAAAAATGATCATTATCATCAGGAAAGTGCTCAATAATATCTTCAACTCGACAATCGAGAATATTGCAAAGTCGATCAATGGTAATCACTGTAATATTTTTATTATGGCGGAGCCGGTCAAGCTGTGAGCGGTTCATATTATATTTAGTATATAGATCGTATTGGGAGATTCCCTTTTCTTTCATTGTTTTCCAAAGTTTATCATATGTAATCAATTTTATTTCCACCTATCGTTTTTGTTTTCATTATCGGTGGAAATCAGATTACTTAATAGTGTTCATATATTGACACTATTTGATAATAAAAATGACTATAAGAATGGATATGAGAGAATGAAGAAGCAGATTATTTTATCTCACCGTACTTTTTTTCGTGTTCTGCGATCAGTTTACGAATCAGATAAAGTAATTCTCCGTTCATGGATCTTCCCTCGAATTCAACGACATATTTAAATTTACGGTGGGTTTCAGAATCAATTCTTAAACCGATATGTTTATCTTTTTCCATTTTGATCCCTTTCTATATAGATAGTACTTTTCTTGTTTAGTAAGTTCATTTTAAGTACGATTTATTCAGAAATGTTGTAAACGGACTTGTTTTAAGTACAGAGAATTTTGGGGAGGACAAAAGATGGCTTTGAATTTAAAAGAAAAAATAAAATATATCTATGCAAACAGAACGAAGACACACTTCCTTGATTTTTGTATAAAGGTGTCAATCATTTCATATTTTCTGTCATTTTTACTTTTGGGAATCAGTGCGTTTCTTCCACAGCACAGTATGATTCGAACTCTGGTGACGATTGTGTCGGTGATTGCTGTAATATGTGGTGTTCTTCTTGCTGGATATGCAAATGGACATGGAATTGATGAGAATGCATTTAAAGAAGATTATGTATTTGAAACAGAAGAAGAACTGAAAGAGTTACAGGAGATGATAGATTCTCGTAAGAGTAATCTGTAAAGAAATAAAAAGGAAACCATTCTCTTACATGTATAATGACATTGGGGCGGATGGTTTCCTTTATTATTATGTCCTGAACTATGATTTATGATTTGATACGTGCGTTCGGCTTTAATGTTTATGAAAAGGATGATTATCCAAGTTCGATCATGGTATCAAGACATGCCAGGGCTTTTTTCATTACTTCTTCAGATAATGTGATTTCTTCGCCGCCAATGCCTTCTACACAATTAAGTACATCTCCTAAAGTGGTCATCTTCATATTATGACAGACACAATCTTTGGATAAAGGATAGAAACGTTTATCCGGGCACATAAATTGAAGGTGCTGTACGATACTGTTTTCGGTTCCGATAACAAACTCTTTTTGTGCACTGTTTTTAGCATAATCCATGATTCCTGTAGTGCTTCCGACATAATCCGCCTTTTCAGACACTTCCGGAAGACATTCCGGATGGACCAGAAGAAGAGCTTCCGGATGAAGTTTTTTTGCTTTTTTCACATCTTTTTCAGAAACTCTTACATGCGTCGGACATCCGCCGTGAACCAATTTGATATTCTTTTCCGGAACCTGTTTTGCAACCCATTGTCCCAGGTTACAGTCAGGGACAAAAAGAATATTCTGGGAATCCATGTTTTTGATGATTTTTACTGCGGAAGAAGAAGTCACGCACACATCACATACTGTCTTTAACGCAGAAGTGGTATTTACATAAGCAGCAACGGCATAACCGGGATTTTGCTCTTTTAACTGAAGGATCATTTCAGCATCCATTTGATTTGCCATAGGGCAATCGGCTTCAGAATTAGATAAAAGAACTTTCTTTTCCGGGGAAAGGATCTTTACTGTTTCGGCCATAAACCGGACACCGCACATCAGAACAGTGCTGCAATCGGACTTGGCAGCCTGAACACTTAATCCATAAGAATCGCCTACATAGTCAGCAACTTCCCAGATATCGTGGCTCTGGTATGCATGAGCGAGAATACAAATATCGTTTTCTTTTTTTAACTGCAGGATCCGTTCCTGCATTTCCTTTGTAGTATACATTTTTAATCTCCAATACTATAACTGTTTTTTCTCTGTCGCCTATGAAAGAGAATTTTCTATCTGATTATACAGCAGTCGTTATTCGCTGTCAACACAGGTGTAAAAAATATATTTAACAGGTGTCTTGTCAGTTGATAATTACTGTGTTATAATCAATCCTGTTTGTGAGGCAGTGATATGAATATGATCTGCTGGTTTTGAAATAGACAGAAAGACAGGTATTATGATGAAAACAGATATTTTAATTATAGGAAGCGGATGCTCTGGTCTTTATTGTGCATTACATCTTCCCGAAGAAAAACAGATTACGGTGATAACAAAGTCGGATCTTGAGAGCAGTGATTCTTTCCTGGCTCAGGGAGGAATGTGCATGTTAAAAGATGACTTTGACTACAATAGTTATTTTGAGGATACCATGCGGGCAGGTCATTATAAAAATGACGAGAAATCCGTGGAGATTATGATTCGTTCTTCCAGAGATATCGTTGATGATTTACTTGGGTATGGTGTTGATTTTCAGCGAGAAGAGGATGGAACCCTGGCATTTACCCGTGAAGGTGCTCATTCTGAACAACGAATTCTTTTTCATGAAGATATCACCGGCAAAGAGATTACCAGTAAGCTTTTGAAACAGGTAAAGAATAGAAAGAATATCACTTTGATGGAGTATACAACCATGCTTGACATTCTTTGTAAAGATAATTGCTGTTATGGTGCTGTCGTACGTCATAAAGATGGGAAGCTGGAAAATGTATTATCTGATTATACGATTCTGGCTACCGGAGGAATCGGAGGACTTTATCTCCACTCTACGAATTTCAGACATTTAACAGGGGATTCCATAGCGATTGCAATCAAACATCATATTGCGTTAAAAGATATTAACTATGTGCAGATCCATCCTACCACACTCTATACGGAACAGAACGAAGAACGAAGTTTTCTGATTTCAGAATCTGTGCGGGGAGAAGGAGCCAAACTGTACGACATTCATATGAATCGGTTTGTCAATGAACTTCTGCCAAGGGATGTGGTGACTGATGCGATTCATCAGCAGATGCAGAAAGATCATTCGGATTATGTATGGGAAGATCTTCGTTCAATCCCGGAAGATGAATTGAAAATGCATTTTCCGAATATCGTGGAACATTGTGAAGCCATGGGATATGATGTAACGAAAGAATGTATTCCGGTAGTACCTGCGCAGCATTATTTTATGGGAGGAATTGCAGTGGATCATCAGAGTCGTACTTCCATGGAACATTTATACGCCGTGGGAGAGACAGCCTGCAATGGTGTTCACGGACAGAATCGTCTTGCTAGCAATTCCTTACTGGAAAGTCTTGTTTTTGCTAAGAGGGCTGCATTTGAGATAAAAAATACCTATTGCCCGATAGAACAGCTACAGGAAGATAACACCAATTTAGAACATTATCAGGATAGTGAAAAGCTTGCAGAAGAGTATCGCAACCTTGTCCTTGGAGAGATTGAGAAAAGAGAAGCGGAACACTTATCCGCCTGAAACATGATATATCAGTTTAAAAAGAAATAAATAAGAAATACAATCATAGATAGCAGAAAAAGGAGTTAATAAAATGTTTGATCCAGTTACTTTACAATTAAATGTTGACCCGTTAATTCTCAGTGCGTTGAAAGAAGATATTACGAATGAAGATGTTTCAACAAACAGTGTAATGCCTAAAGCACAGGCAGGAGAAGCTGATTTGATCTGCAAGGAAGATGGAATTATCTGTGGACTTCAGATTTTTGAAAGAGTGTTTGCTTTAATGGATGAAAAAACAGAAGTCGAAACTTATGTCCAGGATGGAGATTTGGTGGTAAAAGGACAATTGATGGCAAAGGTTCGCGGTGATATTCGTGTACTTTTATGTGGAGAGAGAACGGCCCTCAATTATCTGCAGCGGATGAGCGGGATTGCAACCTATACTCACAGTGTGGCTTCCCTTCTCGAAGGAACGAAGACCAAACTGTTAGATACCAGAAAGACGACACCGAATAATCGTATTTTTGAAAAATATTCGGTTCGGATTGGAGGAGGAAATAATCATCGTCTGAATCTTTCGGATGGTGTCATGCTGAAAGATAATCATATTGGAGCTGCCGGCGGAGTGAAGGAAGCAGTTACTATGGCCAGAGAATATGCCCCTTTTGTTCGAAAGATCGAAGTGGAAGTAGAAAATCTTGATATGGTAAAAGAAGCTGTGGAAGCAGGGGCAGATATTATCATGCTTGATAATATGAGCCATGAAATGATGCGACAGGCCATAGAGTATATTGATGGAAGAGCCCAGGTAGAGATATCTGGTAATGTCACAAAAGAAAATATTGCCAGACTTACCGACCTTGGGGTTGATTTCATTTCCAGTGGTGCATTGACGCATTCTGCTCCTATTCTGGATATTTCTTTAAAGAATCTCCATCGTCTGTAAAAGGATGTCAGATATATCGTACAAAATTGTTACATTAATAACGGTATTTTGAATTTTTTTGGAGAATGATTGACAGAATCTTTCACCATAATTATAATGAAATAGTGATGATCCCATTTAGCTTTTGGGAAAATAATAATTTGTAAGAAAGGTGACGCAGAATATGAACGGTAAAGATAGAAGAAAATGTATTCTTCAGATTTTATCAGCCAGTGATAAACCGGTTTCCGGTGTGTCCATGGCAAAGCAATTGCAGGTCAGCCGTCAGATTATTGTACAGGATATCGCACTGCTGCGCGCCAATGGAAGTGAAATTCTTTCTACCAACCACGGATATCTCCTGCAAAGTGAACAAAGTGTGAGTCGGGTATTTAAACTGATTCACTCTGACAGTGAAGTGGAGGAAGAATTATCAATGATCGTCGACATGGGCGGCATTGTGAGGGATGTTTTTGTTTATCATAAAGTATACGGTGTCGTGAGGGCGGAGATGAATATCCGTTCCCGTCTGGATGCTCATAATTTTATGAAAGATATCGCTCTTGGAAAATCCAGTCTTCTCAAAAATATTACATCCGGTTACCATTATCATACCGTATATGCCGACAGTGAGGAGACACTGGATCTGATTCAGGATCAGCTCCAGGAGAGAGGATTCCTTGCCAAATTGCAGGATTATGAGCCTGTTGATTTTTGGAGCAAAACAGAAAAACAACCATCCTGTATGTAAAGTTTGACAAAAAAACATATATTTTTTGTGAAAAAAGATACAAGACTACTCTTTGTTATTTTAATAACTTGTGCTTTTTTGACAAAAAAAGATTGATTTATCCTTCTGTATGTTATATATTAAATAACAGAAATTGTATTGATTTGTGTACATGAAAGAAAGATGGAAGATATTTTTTCGTACGGTATCATTACAGAATCTATTTTATATATATACAGGAGGATTTTTTATTATGAACAGATTAAAAGGCAAAGTTGCTATTGTTACAGGATCCACCAGCGGCATCGGTGTTGGTATTGCAAGACTTTTTGTTGCGGAAGGTGCAAAAGTTGTTGTCTGCGGAAGAAGACAGGAGAAAGGTCAGGCTGTCGTTGATGAGATTACAAAAGATGGCGGCGAAGCATCTTATCACTTTATGGATATGACAAAGATTGAAAGTGTTGAAGCTTTGATTAACGATACTGTTGAAAAATATGGTAAGCTTGATATTCTTGTAAACAATGCTGCCAATGTTGGTTTGAAAGATGGACGTGTAGATGAACTTACCCTTGATATGTGGGATGCTATTTTCCAGAGTGACGTGCGAGGCACTTTCTATGCAACCAAGTGTGCGCTTCCTCATATGGAAAAGAACGAGAACGGCGGCTCCATCATCAATATCGGTTCCATGGCATCCTGTAGCGGTGACCTTGGATCTACTGCTTACGCATGTGCAAAAGCTGGTGTGGATAAATTAACACAGTATACTGCATTACAATATGGTAAGAAAAATATTCGCTGCAACTGTGTTCGTCCAGGCCTTATCGTAACGCCGGAGAACGAAGCTCATGTTCCACAGGCATTAAAAGATATTTTCTTAAGCAATATCGAGGTAAACCGTTACGGATGTCCGGAAGATATCGGTCATATGTGCGTATATCTTGCATCCGATGAAAGTGCTTACGTGACAGGACAGATTGTCAATGTAGACGGTGGTTTGAACTCCCACGTTTCAACAGTAGCACAGTTCAAAGAACTGAATTCCCGTACCTGGTAGAAGATATTGTAGAAGATATTATAAAAGATTTTCCTAATGAAAGGGGACATCTCCATTTCATATACATCCGGAAAACGCATGGACAAGTACAAGTAAGATGATGTCGCTTTGATTAAGAAGCGCAGTTTCACTGACAAATAAAAGCGGAAACAGTTTCATTACGTGGCGTTATGAAACTGTTTCCGCATTGTTGTGCTTGGAGCTGCGCTTCATTTAGTGCGGCAGCTTTTACAATTACTTTGTTTTATTTATCAAGGTGTGCGAACCAGCCAGCCAGAAGAGTTCCGGAAATAGAATGCCATACACAGGAAACCGCGCAAATGATGGCAGATTCTGGTGTGGAGGCAAACTGAGCTGTTGTTGTGGCAAGGTTTGTGGCAAGACCTGCGTTTTGCATACCAACTTCGATGGAAATAGTTCGTTTTTTTGCGGTGCTCATTCCTGTCAAACGACCGGCACCGTAACCGAGCAGGTATCCAAGGCTGTTATGAAGCAGCACTGCGACAAAAATCACAATACCAGATTGGAAGAAATGGGCCCCTTGAGAAGAGATGACTCCACCGACAACACAGGCAAGGCCTAAAACGGCAACACCTGGCATCATTTTCTGCACTTCCTGGAATTTTTTCTTGTTTCCAAACAGATAATTTAACACAAATCCAATGGCAACTGGTACGATGACCGTTTCAATAATCGACAGAAACATAGGAAGTCCATGGATTGAAATCTTCGTTCCGCTGGCTAATAAGGAAACCATAAGCGGTGTCATGATTGGAGATAAAATCGTAGAAACTGTCGTCATTCCAACAGAAAACGCCACGTCACCACCACAAAGATAAGACATAATATTAGAAGATACTCCACCAGGGCAACAGCCGACAAGGATCAGGCCGAGGGCGATCGCATCCGGAAGTCTTAATATTCTGGAAATAGAAAAAGCTAAAAATGGCATGATCAGATACTGGGCAATGGCACCGATGAAGATATCAAAAGGGCGTTCGGCGAGAATCACAAAATCCTGTGTCGTCAGCGCCAGTCCCATACTGAACATGATCACACCAATAATAATAGACTGACAGGTGATTTTATTTGCCAGAGGATCGGTAAATAACTGATAATTCACCCAACCCATTCCCTGTGGAACAAAAAATGTAATAATAGCAATGGCGATTACAACGATAGAAGTATAATCGGATAAAAATTTACTGAGTTTCTGTAATTGTTTCATGACGTATTCCTCCTGATGTCAAAATTAGTATCATATGGTGTTTTCCGTATTCGAAGCGTAAAAAGATTCTGAAAAGAACGTTTTTCTCAAACAAAAAATCCCCTCCAGGCAAATACCTGAAAGGGACGAAAGATTCCGCGTTACCACCCATATTCCGGAATAGAACATTCCGACACTCAACGTACTATCATACGCTTTCCCTTTAACGGAGGATCCCGGCGTAACTTACTCGTATATACTTTCAGCATGCTTCTTGGAGAGGATATCCGTATAAAGCAGACTACCTGTTCGCATCAACCACAGGCTCTCTGTCAGACTACATAAATACGGCATTGTTCTCGTCAACGAATTTCGGTGAACCATATTTTATCTGTCACAATTATATTACTGAAAATGAAAATGTCAAGTATTTATTTGTATACAATTATGATATGTAAATTGAAATGTAATCTAAATAATAATCATCTGTGTTTGACAAAAAAACGGTAATCTTGTATTATCATATGATGTAAAACTATGCAAAGAAAAGGATTGAAAGATGTTTGATACAAATAAATCGTTAGCTTTGACGGATGAGGTTTTGATGAGCATTGAGAAACCGGTCCGTTATATTGGAAATGAAATTAATTCCGTCATGAAGTCGCCGGAAGATAAAGTCCGGTTTGCTATGTGTTTCCCGGATGTGTATGAGATCGGTATGTCTCATCTTGGCATGAAGATCATCTATGATATGATGAACCGCAGAGAGGATGTCTGGTGTGAACGAGTATTTTCTCCGTGGGTGGATCTGGATGAAGTGATGAGGAAAGAGAATATTCCACTCTTTGCTCTTGAAAGTCAGGATCCGGTATTTATGTTCGATTTTCTGGCCATTACTATCCAGTATGAGATGTGTTATACCAATATTCTTCAGATTTTGGATCTGAGTCAGATTGGAATTTATGCCAAAGACCGAAGAGAAGATGCCCCGATTGTCATCGGCGGTGGCCCTTGCACCTATAACCCAGAACCGTTAGCGCCGTTTTTTGATCTCTTTTATATCGGAGAAGGTGAGACTGTTTACTATGATCTGATCGATTTATACACGGAGCATAAGAAAGCCGGCGGAAGTCGTAAAGAATTTCTCAGAAAAGCAGCACAGATTCCGGGTATGTATGTCCCGTCTCTTTATGAAACAACTTATAATGAGGATGGAACGGTTGCTTCCATGGAACCGCTTTATCCTGAGGTTCCGAAGACAATCATGAAACAGGTACAGATGGATCTGACGAATACTTACTATCCGGACAAGCCGCTGGTACCGTATATCAAGGTAACACAGGATCGCTGCGTGCTGGAGATTCAGAGAGGCTGTACCAGAGGCTGTCGTTTCTGTCAGGCAGGAATGATTTACCGTCCTCTTCGAGAAAGAGGTCTTGATATGCTTGAAGATATGGCAGATAAAATGCTGGCTGCTACAGGCAATGATGAGATTTCTTTAAGTTCTTTAAGTTCCAGCGACTTCAGGAGACTTCCGGAATTATGTAATTTCCTTATTGATAATTACAGAAAGAAAAATATCAATATTGCTCTTCCATCGCTCCGTATTGATGCCTTTTCTCTGGATGTTATGAGTAAGGTACAGGATGTGAGAAAAAGCAGCCTTACGTTTGCGCCGGAGGCAGGAACCCAGAGAATGCGTGATGTGATTAATAAAGGTCTTACCGAAGAGGTGATTCTCCACGGTGCGGAAGAGGCATTTAAAGGTGGTTGGAACAAGGTAAAACTGTATTTCATGATGGGACTTCCTACAGAGACAGAAGAAGACATGAAAGGGATTGCGCATCTTTGTGAGAAAGTTGCCATGAATTATTATAAGCTGGATTCCGAATATCGTCATGGACGTGTTTCTGTCGGTGCAAGCTGTTCTTTCTTCGTTCCAAAGCCATTTACCCCATTTCAGTGGGCATCCATGTGTGAGGAAGAGGAATATACTAGAAGAGCTCATTTGGTCAACGATGAATTTAAGGCTCAGCATAATCGCAGAAGTCTTTCTTTCAAATATCATGATGCGAAAACGACGGTTCTTGAGGGAATTCTTGCCCGCGGAGACCGGAAAATTGCGGATGTTATTTACTCTGCTTATCAGAAAGGCTGTATCTATGATGCCTGGACAGAGTATTTCCATTATGACAGATGGATGGAAGCCATGGAAGAAAATGGATTGGATTATCATTTTTATACCACAAGAGAACGTAGTCTTGATGAGATTTTTCCATGGGATTTCATCGATATCGGTGTCACGAAGAATTTCTTAAAACGCGAATGGAACAATGCCATGGCGGAAAAGGTAACCCCGAACTGCCGGGAGAAATGTTCCGGCTGCGGAGCAAATCGTTTTGGAGGAGGTGTCTGCTATGAAAGCAAGAATCAAATGGACGAAAACAGGTGTTCTTAAATTTATCGGACATCTGGATGTACAGAGATATTTTCATAAAGCTATGATGAGAGCCCAGTTGCCGGTATCCTTTTCCAAAGGGATGAGTCCTCATCAGATCATGAGCTTCGCGGCACCTCTCGGTATCGGCATGACCAGCGAAGGAGAATATGTGGATATTACCTTTGACTGGTGTTATTCCAGTGAGGAGATGCTCTCTCGCATGAATGCAGTTATGAACGAGGGAATCGAAGTTCTGGAATTTAAACAGATCGATGAAAAAGAAAAGAACTGTATGGCAGTCACTGCAGCAGCGGATTATCTTGTCACTTTCCGACAGGGATATTATTATACGGATGCGTTCTTAAAAAGAACAGAGCCATTTTATTTTCAGGAACAGATTCCAATCGTGAAGAAGACAAAGCGCAGCGAGAAGAAAGTGGATATTGGACCGATGATTCTCGATATCCATGAGGAAGGCGAGGCAATTTTCATGAAACTTGTCACCGGAAGTGCTGAGAATCTAAAACCACAGCTTGTCATGGAGGCATTTTGTAATTATCTGGGATACGATTACAATCCCCATGGTTTCCAGTATCACCGTCTGGAAACGTATCTTAAAAAAGATGGAGAACTGTTGCCTCTTGGCGCGGTGGGACACGACGTGACGAAAGAAATAAAAAATAAATAAGTTAAAATAAAAAGGAATAGAATCATTTCATTTGGGGGGGAGAATATGAAAAAAATATTGAAAGTTTTTTTGTTATTTATGATATTCCTTTGTTCTGGCAATATTCTTATTTTACATGCGGAAGGAAGTGTTGAATCTAATATTATTGCACAAGGTTCATGTGGCAGTAATGCCACGTGGCAATTAAATGATGCAGGAGAATTGATCATAAGTGGAACTGGAGAGATGACGAATTATGGTACACAGGTTGACGAGGGAGCTTCGGTTACCGGATTTTTGGATACTCCGTGGTGTGAATATGTAGCTTCAATAAAAAAATTAATTGTTAGAGATGGAATTACAAATATTGGAACAGACACCTTGGCAAACTGCGATTATGTTGAAAGCGTTGTGATTGGGCAAGATGTAAAAATGATTGATCAGTTTCTTTTTTTTGAATGTCCACATTTGAACTGTATTAGTGTTTCTTCAAGTAATACTGCTTTTTGTTCTGTTGATGGAGTTCTTTTTAATAAAGACTGTACTTCATTGATTCGCTATCCGGCTAATAAACAGGGAGAATCTTATCAAATTCCAGAGGGAACGGAATCTATTGATCATTGTGGATTTCGGGGTTGTAATAATTTAGTTGAGATAACTATGCCTCAAACAATTCGTTCGATTGGTGATGCGGCATTTAATTATTGTAGTAAAATAAAAAATCTTATACTTCCGGATTTCGTAACCGAAATTTCTTTTGGAATGTTTTCTAATTGTTATTCATTAGAAACATTAACTTTGCCCAATAATTTGGAATATATATCTGGTTCAGCAGGTTCAATGATTGAGTTGAAAAAAATTATCATTGACGATTCAAATGTATTTTTTACGACAATAGATGGAGTATTATTTGACAAAAAGAAAGAAACCTTAATTTGCTATCCTACTGGGAAGGCTGATACAGAATATGTTGTTCCGGAAAATGTTGTAACAATTGGTAATGGATCCTCTGCTGCATTTGAAGGATGTATTAATTTAACAAAATTGGTCTGTTCAAAAAAATTGCAGCAAATTTCTGATTGGGCAATTACCTCAAAAAACTTGAATGAGGTTGTTTTAAATGAAGGATTAATAAAAATTGGAGCATATGCCTTTTATTGTTGTTCGGGTATTACAGATATAACCTTTCCGAAAAGTCTATTAGAGATAGGGACTGGGGCATTTGATTCTTGTACTCAACTAAAAAATGTAACTATACTTGGAGATAATACAAGCATTGGAGCGAACGCTTTTCACAATACTTTATGGGAAGAAGCTAAAAAAGAGTTTTTTATTGTAAATAAAGTTTTAATATCCTATAAAGGATCAGATGAAAACGTAATTATTCCAGAAGGTGTTGTTAAAATAGGGGAGAGGGCTTTTAATGGGTGTTCAACTTTAGTGAGTGTAACAATTCCGGAAACGGTGACAGAAATAGGTGTTGAAGCTTTCCTTTGTTGTAGAAATTTAAAAAATATAACATTTCCTGACCAGTTGAAAACCATTAGAACAGGGGCATTTTCTGGTAGTGGATTGGAAACGATAAATGGCGGAAATAATATTGAATATATTGAATCTGTGGCATTTGATAATACTCCATGGTTTTTGAAACAAGGGGATTTTCCGAATGTTAATGGAATTTTACTCAAATATTGTGGAAATGATTCGAATGTAATTATTCCGGATTCCGTAGTCCGTATTGCACCATGGGCATTTTGGAACTGTAGCAATGTAAAAAAAGTTCAGTTACCAAATAATTTAGTCGAGATTGGTAATAATGCATTTGATGCGGTCGGGCTTACAGAGATTATTTTGCCAGATCCTTTGCGCACGATTGGAGATGATGCTTTTTCTGGAACAAAAATCACTACTCTTTCAATTCCAAAAAACGTTTCCCAAATCGGATATTTGAAGAATGTCCCGACATTAAAAGAGATTATTGTAGATACCAATAACAAATATTATTCTTCAAAGAATGGTGTTTTATTTGATAAAAATCAGAAGACATTGATTTGTTTACCAAGCAAAAAGCCTGAAAAGGAATATACAATACCATCAAGTGTTACGACAATTGCGGATAATGCTGCTGGATATTATGAAGGCGTTATTGTATTCTCTGAAAATATAAAATATATTAGTGATTGGGCTTTTAATGGATGCAGATTTAAAAATGATATCTTAAAGCTTAAAAATGTATCACATATTGGAGAATTTGCTTTTACTGCTTGTGATATGAAAGATGTAATTTTGGAAGGACAGATGGATGAACTTTCACAAAATATTTTTTATTATTGTTATAGTTTGGAAAATGTGACCTTCGGCGCAGGAATAACGGAAATAAGTGATTTGATGTTCCGCAACTGTGCTTCGTTGACCAATGTTTCAATATCCAATACAGTTAAGGTAATTGGAAAAGCTGCATTTTATCAGTGTAATTCGTTAAAGAATATTGTTATTTCAGAAGGGGTGACAGAAATATGTGAAGACGCTTTTAATATGGAAAAAGAAGCTTCTGTTTCTTCTGATATAGAATTTAGTATTTTGAGTAATTCCAATGAGTTACAGTGGGTAGCAATTTATAATAGTAATTGTAATATAAAAGATAAAGAATCAACAATTTACAAATCGGCAACTATTTATGGAAAGAAAAATTCCACAGCCCAAAAGTATGCACAGAAATATAATCGTAAATTTGTTGAGATACAACCCCTGACAATTCTGAAGCATCCATCAAGTGTTACTGCTTCATCTGGAAAAACTATTCATTTATCTGTAAAAGCTATAGGGAATAATGTGACTTATCAATGGCAAAAGTATGATAGTACAAAGAAAGCATGGAGTAATTGTAGAAATACAGGTTTCAATACATCTGATATGTCTTTTTCCGCTCAAAAACAGGATAATGGAAAAATTTATCGATGTGTGATTAAAGATTGTTTTGGAAATGCAGTTACATCTAAGAATTGTAAATTAGTTGTAAGTGCTTCGAAAACAAAAAATAGTATAAAAATACTTAGTCAACCTAAAAATATTAAAATAAAAAAAGGTAAGAAAGCAAGCTTTAAAATTAAAGCCAAGGGATATAAACTTCGATATCAGTGGCAGTATTATAGTAAGAAGTCAAAAAAATGGAAATCGGCAAAATACAAAGGTAATAAAAAGAACTCCATTATTTTCAAAGTATCAAAAAAACATAATAACTTAAAGTTGCGTTGTATAATTACAGATGGATACAAACAGAAAAAAATTTCCAAAACTGTTCGTTTGAAGGTTAAATAACAATTTTCTTAAGGAGATAAAATGAATAATAAACATACTCTGGTCATCACAGAAAAAAATGATATCGTTTATTACGGTTATTTCTTAGATGGAAATCCGATTGAACTATATTGTGAGAAAAAACAATCGGAAAGTTTGCTTGGAAATATTTATGCGGCACGAGTAGAGCGTGTGGCAGAAGGAATTCACGGAGCTTTTCTGGAGATTGCCAATGGAGAGAAGTGTTATTATTCTACTGCGAAGAAAACACAGCCGGTAAAGATTTCTCCAGGTCATGAGGATCGTTTGTATGGCGGAGATATCATTCTTGTTCAGATTGTTAAGGATGCCGTAAAGACAAAGCTTCCTGTGGCAGACGGAAATATCAGCCTCACCGGAAAATATTTTGTTCTGACCTTATCAGATAAGCGTTCCAGCGTTTCCAAAAAAATAAAGGATAAAGAGGAGAGAGCGCGGCTGTCAAGTCTTCTAGCACCATTTCTCAGCGAAGATTACGGCATCGTAATTCGAACAAATGCAGCGGGGATGGATACCGCTGTGTTAGAAAAAGAGCTGCGTATCCTGACTGGACGTTATCAGGAACTGATGCGAAAAGCAAAATTTTCACCGGGAAAAACACTGTTGTACCGGGATCCTCCTCATTATATTACGTTTGCGCAGGATCTTCCTAAAGATAAGATGGACGAGATTATCACGGACAGACAGGATATCCATGAAGAATTAAGAAGTTTTTTTCATTCCCATGGTGATGAGGAGAATGAAGCGAAAACTTGTCTATATAAGGATGATTACTCTCTTTTCCAATTGTATCGCCTGGAACATCATTTTGAAAAGGCGAGAGAAAAACTGGTATGGTTGAAATCCGGTGGGAGCATTGTGATTGAACAGACGGAAGCCATGGTGGTCGTGGATGTGAATACCGGCTGTGTTACTAAAAATCGAAAGCAGGCGGATGACTTGTTTTTCAGGATGAACTGTGAGGCAGTGGAGGAGATTGCCAGACAGCTTCGGCTCCGTAATCTTTCAGGAATTATTATCATTGATTTTATTAACATGAAAAATAAAAAACATCAGGAAGAACTGCTCTATCTTTTGCAGGAAGAATGTGCAAAAGACAGAGTGGCTACGAGAGTGATCGATATGACCGGCCTCCATCTGGTGGAAATGACCAGAAGCAAGGTGAGACGCCCTCTCCATGAACAGTGGAAGGTGGCACATGGCAGAGATAAAACAAACTGTTCTGAAATTCTAAAATAATTAAAGACTAATTTTTTTACTCGCCACCTATAGAGGTGGAGTTTTATCCTGCTGAGATAAATTTGCGATAATTTATTGTATTTATGTAAAAAACATTTGACAGAATATCAATTTGATGATATGATATTAACCGTATGCCGCACAGTTAGGTAAAAGCTTCGTAAGAACACCAAAACTGGCGAGTAATTGTTATAGGAGGTGCCATATGTACGCTATTATTGCAACAGGTGGTAAACAGTATAAAGTAAGCGAAGGCGACGTTATCAGAGTTGAGAAACTTGGCGTTGAAGCCGGCTCTGCTTAT
>JAQYIU010000060.1 GCA_028721415.1 Lachnospiraceae bacterium
CCGGAATAAACCCAATCTGTGCAGTCTCTCCCGGCTCCGCATAAATCGGAACCCCATCCAGGGAATTGCTCTTCAATGTACAGTAAGTCCCTCTCATCTCTTTCTCTTTTACCACTTGTTGCTCTTTCTCCGAAGAAGGACTGTCCATCAAATCAAGGCCCCTCATATAGCGATAAGTTGCCCAGAATGCAATGATCAGGCACAAAACCCCTGTAAGATTCCATATTATGGTCAAAATTTTTTTCAAATTCTCACTAATCTGCATCTTTGATTCCTTTAATCTTATATACTTCAAAAAAGCTATTATTATCAGTCATCACTTCATCTACAATCTCTGCATCCGCTTCCTTTGAATCCGGGAGTCCCAGAATCACAGACAGATTTTTCTTGCCTTTTGTAATCAGGTACACATTATCTTCACACAGAAAATCTATCCCGAGACCGGAAAGATGATTTACTTCCAGTTTTTCATCGTAAAGAGGGCTGTATGCGGCCCAGCTTCCTGACATAAACCAGTTACCCTGATGGAGATCATCCTGTGGTCTTGACATTTTAGAAAAACTCTGGGTATCCAGAATATAATAATTATCCCTATTCTCTCCGCAATAAGTCAGGACTTCTGATTTTTCAGAGGCATATACCAGATTATATTCCTGCACTCCTTTTATCTCATCAAGGCGCTGGGGAATCAGATCGGTTCTCAAAAAACATGCGAGAATCAGAATCTGAATCAGAATCGGTATATGCGTAAACGGATTTCCTTCCCACTGCTTCAATAATTTGCATATCAGCATGAGACCAACACTAAACATCAGTAACCGTATCGCCTCTTCCACCCGCTGCGGAAATCTTCCGTTCATCGCCAGATAAATCCATTCCAGGCAAAGGAATAACCCACATCCGCCAATACTTAAAATATTAAGAATATGTTCTCCTACTTTCTTTTGCCAACAGAAAATAAGCGTTATCGGAAACAAAGGCACCAGCAGAAACCAGACAAAAAATGAATATTGTTTCAGATTCTGATCCGTTGCCGACTTATCCCATAAATAATTTCTTGCCTCTTCTTTGGAAGCCTCCATTTTGTCTGTGAAAGATATTTCCGGCTCCTGATTTTTTACATAACGATAGGTCTCTTCCACCCAATCGATGTCAAAATTATCGACCAGGCAATAAGTGTATTTAGCCATGGCATTCCTGCCGTTTTCATTAATTCCTGCCGATCGGTAAAATTCTGATGCTTCCTCATATTCCGGAAAACCTACATAATCCTGCAAATAGGCTCTTTCATGATTGTAAATAAAATATTTTTTCCAATCCTGAGACCCATACATCTGATTATTCAGGAAAACAACACCTGCCATCAGTATTCCACAAAAGGAAAAAACAACCCAGGGTTTTACTGATTTGAAAAAGTGGATGTGGTATTTCAGAATCAGTTCCAGTCCAAGAAAAGGAATCACCATATAGAAACATTGCTTTCTCAAACACCAGGATGCCACAAGAAATATTCCCAGTAAAATCAGATTCCACGGTCTCCACGCCTCTTCTTTGCTTTCAAGAACAAAAAACAATATTCCCATACAGCCAAAAAATGCCGCTGCTGTTGAAAACGTCATATCAGAAAAACAAGGCAGCCACAATTTTACGAACACAAAATCATATAAAATACAGATCAGAACACGGTTACAGTGGAAATAATTCAGCAAACGAAATAACACCGCAACAAGAGCCAAAACTTCCAATATCACAATAACTCCCACATACCAGTTCACATCGGAAAGGTTCCAGGATCCAATCGTGACCTGAGGATTCTTTTTATACAGAAAGCTCATGATCCAGGATAACGGATAACGCACAAAAATGGCATGAGCATCGGGAATCCCGGTATAGGATCCATCAAGAATCTGTGCCACCGTGGCATCATCATTCACCTCATAAGAGAAAGGAATCTTCCGGCATATTTCTGTCAGAAGAGGAAGTACCGCCAGTATGGCTAAGAGCGCATTAACGCAAAGATCAAGGATACGATACCAGATCGTGTCCATCACTTTTTCTTTCTTATTTTTATATTTTTCATACCAGGCAAATATACCATTTTCAGAATTTGCTTTTGTCATTACTTTTTCCTCTTTCTTACATAAAGAAGACACAGCCCCGCCGCTGCGAATCCCGCGATTCCCAGACCAATCATCACTACACTGGTAATAATCCCACCGGTGTTCTGCTCTTTATCTGATATCGCCTTCTCATTTTGCTTATCTGTGCTCTCTTTCGCAGTCTCTGTATTGGTCTCTCTGATATTGTTAACATCAATGCCTGTATTCTGTTCCATGGTCTTTTTATCTGACTCCGGAATATCTTTTTGCGTGGTATCTTCCTCCGCCTTTTCATAATACATTACATAACTGATATCATAATCTCCCGAATCGCCATCATGAACATACACGTGTTTCGCACGATAATCCAATAATGCAGGCAAAATCTCCTGACTACCTTTTTTCTTCAACCGATAATATCGGGCAATCCCCCGGGCATCCGCCTCTGCCAGAGCCTCAAGCATCTCATCTGAACTCAGATATTGGTCAAAATCATCCCCATCATCCATAAAAGCATGCTCAATCAGGATGCTCGGCAGATCATTTTTTAATCCATTTCGTATGATAGCATAATAATCTGCAAGAGTACCATCCTCATAGGTCTCTCCTGCCTCTGAATCCCGAAGAAGCATTCCCTGATTCTCCAATCCGATTTTTTCCAATTCAGATAAGATATTGCAGGCCAATTCCTGTTCCTCCTGCGCGATATCTTCTTTATAGTCTCCCTTTGCCACCAGTACGGTACAACCATTCGTATATGGACAACACGGTCCTGAAGCATTATTATGTAAACTTACCAGAAGGTCTGCATCTTCATCAAGGGCAATTTCTGTTCGTTCGGGAAGTTCCACTTTGTAATCCCCGTCTCTGGTGAGAGAAACCGTCACGCCCTCATATTCCGATAATTCTTCTTTTAAATATCTCGCTATCTTGAGATTAATATCTTTCTCCTGAACACTTCTCTCCTCTGCTCCGGATTGATTGCCGCCATGGCCCGGATCCAGGGCGATATGAATAGATTGCTCCTTCGCATCTCCTGTCGCCTTCGGCAAAATACAGCCAGCAAATATAAGCAGCATAAGCACAATATATTTCTTTTTTTTCATTTTTCTCTCATCCTTCTTTTCCTGGAATATCATAAACCAATATCCGAAAATCAGTTCTTTGTCATACTACCAATGAAGATAGACTAACGTACCTTCACTGATCAGATTATAAAGTTCTTCTGCCTTTGCCGGAGGCATATTAATACAGCCATGAGAACCATTGGTTCGGTAAATATCTCCTCCAAAACTGCTCCTCCAGGAAGCGTCATGAAATCCGATTCCAACCTTTGTATTATACGGCATCCAATAATGAACGAAAGAATTATATTTCACCATGAGATGATCTCTCTGTTTATAGGCAATCCGATAAAGTCCGGTGCCGGTACCATGTCCGGTGGAAATATTTCCCGTTACCACATCACTGGATAATGCCACTTTTCCGTCTTCTACATACCACATCTTCTGTCGACTCAGGTTCACATCTATGTATGTCTTATCAATATCAGAATCCGCTCTGTCAAAACCTTCTGTCTCATATACCGGCTTTCTTTTTTCTGCCTTACCGGATGTTATCGTATTAATCACAGATTCTATTTCTTTCGTCTCATCCACTTTCCATGCTGTTAGTCCGGTCGGTATCGTTCCCTCCACAGAATTGAAGTTTTTTACTACCTTATCCTTCACAAACGCTTTCACTTTGGTCTTGCTGACAGACACCTGAAAATCTTCGGAACATTCCAGACATTTGCTGATTTCTTTTTTCGATAACTTTACCTTCTGATTGCCATCCTCATACGTCACTGTCCCTCCCAGATACTGATTGAGTGTCTGCTGTGCATCCAGCACTTCCCGGGAAGAAGCCGTGTATTCCGGCTGCTTATAATAGGTCGAATCTTTTAAAGAAATCATTTTCTCCCCATTCAAAAATGCTTCCGTAATCCCCTGTATAAAATGATCTTTCTCAACAATGTTACCGAGACTGCCTTCTCGAATCACATATGTTTTCTGTTCGGAATCATATTCAAGAAAAGCATCCGACGACTCTATCGGATTCTCCGGATTCATACATTGCAAACCGTCAACAGACGCCGATAATCTGTCCTGATTTACCTGAACCTCCAACGCATCATAACGATGCTTATCTTTCCATTGCCAGAACCATATCTTGCCATTCTGTTTCTTCAATATCTGTTGCAAAATCTCCGGATTCGTATAAGTTAATCCCGCATCTTCCGCAGAAATCTTCTCTTCGCCTTCCGGCTCCTCTATCGTCACTGTTCTCTCTGACAATTTTTCTTCCAGAAACTGTTTAGCAGATGCAATCGATCGGCCTCCAATCTTCATCTCTCCAACTCTCGTTCCCGGATAAAAATGGGTATTAAAAAAGAAAAATCCCGTAAAATAAACTGCAAGTACGACAGCTGCTGTTATAAATATTCTTCTTTTTTTCAACTTACGTTTCTTCTGATGTGTCTCAACTCTGGACATATATCATCCTCACTTATTCTCATTTATTTTAACGCAAACAAATATAAATTACGAAGCCCCTGGAACATTCATGGACAAAATCCGACAGTAACAATGTTGCTTTCATATATCAACTATACCTGTAAGCAGTTTGTATTTTATTTTAAGTATACTAGAAAAAAAGCAAAAAATCTACCAGAATTTTACTTTTCCAGGTAGTTATAATTCTCCTTTCATTTCCATTACACAATCCTGAATTCTATTGACAAAACCATTTTCTTATGGTATTAACAATACATATCTTTGTAATTACAATATTACAAAACTCAAATTAAAGAGGTGATACATTATGAGCAATCAGTTGGATTGGTTACACGGATGTGATCTTCCTGTGTTAGACCAGGAAGATCATCCTGAATTATGGACAAAACGTTATTTATCACAGATGAAAGAAATGTTCCATGATCAAAAAGCTGTAGAGGAAATATTAAAAACAGAAGATCCTGTCATTTATGAATTTCAGGAATTGAAGATTCCGGAACAAGAAGGTGATATTGCATTTGGAATCAGCCGGGTATTTCCCGGAAAAATCGGTTCCGAATACTATATGACAAAAGGACATTTCCATACAATAATCGAAACAGCAGAAGTATATCTGGGATTGGAAGGTCAGGGCATTCTTCTGACGGAGAATAAAGATGGGGACTGTCGTCCGCTGGAACTTTCCCCTATGAAAGCCGCTTACTGTGCGAAAGGATATGCCCACCGAAGCATCAATACAGGAACTACTCCCCTCACAACATTTTATGCTTTTCGGGCTGATGCCGGTCATAATTATGGTACGATTGAGACACTGGGATTTCGCAACATTGTGACAGAACAAAACGGAGCACCAAAAATAATCACCAACGATCACTGGGCAAAATAAATATGAAAATTGAAACCTTTTAAGAACGGAGGATTATACTTATGAAACTTGCATTTATCGGAACAGGAAAAATCATTGAAGACGCACTTCATGCCGTCGATCCAATCCAAAATATTGAGAGAACTGCCATTTTTGCCAGACCTCACAGCAGAGAAAAAGCAGAAACCTTCGCTGCAAAGTACTCCATTCCGGAAATCTATACCGATTATCAGGAACTTCTGGAAAAAACAACTGCAGATACCGTTTACATCGGTCTCATCAACAGTGCTCACTATCCTTATGCCAAAGAAGCGCTCCTTCATGGAAAACATGTCATTCTTGAAAAGCCTTTGACCGGTTTCCTGAACGAAGCGAAAGAACTGCAGGCCATTGCCAAAGAAAAACAGCTTTGCATTCTGGAAGCAGTCACTATTCTTCATAATGATGTTATCGCTGAAATGAAAAAAAATCTTTCCAAACTCGGTCCGTTAAAAATGGTCATGGCCAATTACTCTCAATATTCCAGCCGCTATGACAGTTATATCAAAGGAGAAGTGGAACACGCTTTTGATGCCGCATATTACGGTGGTGCCCTTTATGATATCAATGTTTACAATATCCATTATTGTGTAACTTTGTTCGGTGTTCCGAAAGATATCACATACTATCCAAATATTGGATTTAACGGAATTGATACGTCAGGTACCCTGGTATTGAGCTATGATGGTTTTTCCGCCATCTGCACCGGATCCAAAGACTCTGACAGCCCGGGATACATCAGCGTACAGGGCGAAAAAGGCTTCATGCGAATCGATGGGAAACCAAATGTCGCCGCAGCACTCCAGACCACTTACGTTAACGAAAATATTAAAGAAAAAGTCAAGGACAATGCCGGTGGTATGGTACGTGCCACAATCACAGAACAGTTCGAAGCTCCGGTTCCATTCCATCGTATGACCCAGGAATTTACCGATTTTGCAAATATTATCGATACCAATAATCTGGAAAAAGCAGAAGAACTTATGGAAGAATCCGTCACTGTTGTCGGAATTTTGGAAACAGCAAGAACAAAAGCAGGGATTGAATTTTAAATATAAAATAAAACCCTGATATAACAAAGCGGAAACCATCATTGTTTATGATTTTGAACACAGCGATATTCCTTCCATCTATTCGTTTGAGGATAAAGTTCCGGTTCAAATATGGGACGGCCAATGTCAGGTGGATTTTGCCGAGATATATCGAAGGATTTCGTTTTTATATGATGAAAGATATTAAATTTAAAGGCAAGCAAAATATGGTGCTGAGAACTGTGGCGCCAACTGGAATGAACAAGCTGCAAAGAAAGCCCAGGAATATATGGATTACTCTTCTTTTTCGAAAAGTAATTTAATTGAACAATTGAAATACGATGGATTTACCAGTGAACAAGCAGAATATGGGGTTAAAGCGGCAGGATACTAAGCGATTAATAGGTGTGTCACAATAGATGAAGCGCAGTCCAAAGTACAACAATGCCCACAGGCTCAGAATTGTAGAAAACACAGAGAAAAAAGCCGGGACTACGAATTTCCCGGCTTTTTATATTAGTACACAAATCTCATTACACAAATAATCCACAAATAGATATAATATTTGGGGTTTTTATGAAATCGATAAGCTTCTATAACTGGCTATTTAAGCCACTTTCTTACCACTGACCGTTGTCAGATGCTTCCTGTACGGAAACGGCTACAGCTACAGTCATACCAACCATTGGGTTGTTACCTGCACCGATTAAGCCCATCATTTCTACGTGAGCTGGTACGGAAGAAGAACCTGCAAACTGAGCATCAGAGTGCATACGTCCTAATGTATCTGTCATACCGTAGGAAGCTGGACCTGCTGCCATATTGTCTGGGTGAAGTGTACGTCCTGTACCACCACCGGAAGCTACGGAGAAGTATTTCTTTCCTGCTTCAAGACGTTCTTTTTTGTATGTTCCTGCTGTTGGATGCTGGAAACGTGTTGGGTTTGTGGAGTTACCTGTGATGGAAACGTCAACGTTTTCTTTCCACATGATAGCTACACCTTCCGGAACGGAATTAGCACCATAGCAGTTAACTTTTGCACGAAGTCCATCGGAGTATGCTTTACGGAATACTTCTTTTACTTCGTTCTTATATGGATCGTATTCTGTTTCAACATATGTGAAACCATTGATACGTGCGATGATCTGAGCTGCGTCTTTTCCTAAACCGTTAAGGATAACACGAAGAGGTTTTTTACGTACTTTGTTTGCTTTTTCAGCGATACCGATTGCACCTTCTGCTGCTGCGAAAGATTCATGACCAGCTAAGAAAGCGAAACATTCTGTATCTTCTTCCAGAAGCATTTTTCCTAAGTTACCATGTCCAAGACCTACTTTACGAGTATCTGCAACGGAACCTGGAATACAGAAAGCCTGAAGACCTTCACCGATTGCTGCAGCTGCTTCGGATGCTTTACGAGCACCTTTTTTGATTGCGATT
>JAQYIU010000061.1 GCA_028721415.1 Lachnospiraceae bacterium
CAACCTTTCAGAAAGTGATCAAATACCTGGCTTTTGCCTTTGCAATTTTTTTAAGTATTAGTATTATCAGTGGAATTTTACGGGTGTTTACAGTGCTGCCGGGATTTTTCGGAGAATCCTCTTCAAAAAATGAGGGCAGTGCTTATAATGAGAATATGATCTCTTCGGGAGAGATTTCTGCCACTTCAAACTCTGAAATTACGGAAATAAAAACGGAGCTTAGCGCATCCAGCCTGGAAATAAAAACAGGAGATTCCTTCCAGGTGGAATCCAATAGTAAAAATATCGAATATAAAATGGATAACAAATGCCTTGTCATCAAGGAAAAAAAGTCCACCCTGCCATTTCACTGGAATCAGGTAAAAGTCACTGTGACCATTCCAAAAGGAACGGTTTTTCAGACAGCTGAAATCGGGGCAGGAGCCGGAGAGGTCGATATCGAAGAGTTAATCGCCGATTCCCTCAAGATTGAACTCGGGGCAGGCGAGCTGCAGGCAAAGACTCTGATTGCCAACAGCAATGCACGAATTGACGGAGGTGCCGGCAGTGTCTCTGTTACCGATGGTGCTCTGCACAATGCGGCCCTTGATATGGGTGTCGGCGAACTGGATTACAACGGTACTCTGACCGGATTCAGCCGGGTTGATTACGGAATCGGCGAAACGCAGCTTTCATTGACCGGCAACGAGAATGACTATCTGATGTCGCTGGATAAGGGCGTTGGCGAGGCAACGCTAAATGGCATGAAGATGGGCGATGATTCCGTATACGGCACCGGCACAAATCGGATTGGGATTGACGGCGGAATTGGTGAGATTGATATTTCCCTCCAACCGGCATTTTAAATTCATAAACAAAAAACATGAGGCGAACTGGTGCATTCCTGAATAATACACTGGTCCGCCCCTTTCTATTTAGTTTTCTTCGTCTGCCACAAATTCCTGAAAGCTCCTTAACGGAGAGGTACTTCTCGTAAAACCGCACAGACGATACATACATTCCATATAATAATCAATATATTTTTGTTGTTCCTGATTATCCGTTTGTTGTGCAGTAATCACCATATTATATGTGGATTCTTCATCCGCTGAAATAGCGATATATACATATTCCCCATTTTCTCCTCTTCCACATAAAGCCCCATGTACCAGTCCATCCTCCTGCACTTCCTTCTCATGCAAAAGAACCTCCACGTTGTTCAAACTATTAACAGCAAAATCCATTTCCATTGAGAGATTATCTACTGCTGAATTCGAAGTGTATTCCTCTCTGTAGAATTCAAGTTTGTCCGCCCCGTTGGAAGAAAAAGTAACCCAGTCACCATCGTCCCCTTCATCCACATATGGATAAAAATCTGCAGGATAATAGAAATCGTAGTATCCCTGCGGACTATATCTCCACTCAAAAATATCGTTATCTTCACAGATACTGTAATCTAAAGAATAATCTGTGGTTTCTTCTTCATAGTCATCATAATCGTCATAATCATTATCGTCATCATAATCATCGAAAACAACAAGGTCAACGATCAGATACTCGGAATCCGCCCATACCTCCCGTATCTCTGAAGCCTCCTCTTCACTTATTTTTTTCTCCTCATCCGGGCGACCATAGGTGAACTCTCCGGTATCCAGATTCTCTGTCAAATATAACTGTTCCACCTGATTCTCCTCGTTTAACGTATAGAAAATACTCTGACTACATCCGGAACCGCCCCATGAGGATCTTAACCATCCATCACTTGTACCGATTTCCAGCACCATCTGAGCACTAATACTGCCGGCTTCGATCATCCCCACTTCCTTACTGTATGTAAAGACATCCACCATTTTGACTAAATATGCATCCTCCGGATAATCGTTGCTTTCGTCATCGGTCAACTCTTCGGCTGCCAACAACTCCGGAATCCCATCCATATTTAAATCCTGGATTGAATAATATATATATATTGATTCATTGCTCATTAAATAATCTTCATAAGATCCAACAATTTCTTTCCAGGCATCTTCATCTTCCGCTTCCGCTTTTTCTCTCTGTGCCTCCATCATCTCCAACGGAAAACTGTTTCCTTTTCCTTCCGATTCTGTTCCGCCTGATTTTATTCCGCCCTTACTCATCATGTATACTACCGCTCCTATTGCACATAAGAGAATCACAACTGCCGCAATAATAGGAATGCGGCTTCTTTTTGGCGGATGATTGAGGGTTTCGGTTTCTTCCAGTAGTTTTGTTCCACATTTCAGACAAAATACAGAGTCTTCCTTGTTTATTGCTCCACATTTTGGACAAATCATTTTTTTATTCCTTTCTCAGAAAATGTTCGTATAAAATAACATCATTCTCCCAACGTTACTTTCCTGTTATTTTACTTTATCTTTTAGATTACGAATTGCGATTCTGCGTTTTGTAATCATTCCTCTACGTTGAGATAATATGGTTTCTGCTTCTGATACATCATCTCCCAGATTTCTTAAAAACTCAATCTGAAGACTGCTGTTCTCGTTCGCCTGACTGATCTCCTCCAGTTCTTCTTCCAGGGAACTGATGCTATTGATAAGCTCCTGTTTTTTTTGTTCTATTTTTTCTTTTTCTCTTTCTGCCGCTTTTATATTATCTTTTAAGGTATCTGCGATTTCCTTATCTCCACTCAGACGACTAATTGCTCCTTCGATTGTTGCAATCCTCTGATCGATTTTTTCAATATCCTCTTCCACATTCTCGAAATCTTCTTCAATTTGTTCAATATCTTCCGTACTTTCCAATTGCTCCCAGTTTGCCATTTCAACCTCCTATATTATTCAATAATTTCAGAATGTGATTCTGCTCCTGCTCGGAACAGGGACAATCCTTACATTGATCAAACAGTTCTTTTTTAATATTTT
>JAQYIU010000062.1 GCA_028721415.1 Lachnospiraceae bacterium
GTCTTTAACGAAATCAAAATCGGAGCATAATCCATCATATAATCCTTTCTAACCAACCAAAGGGGTTGTATCTGATGACCATCACAGACACCAATCGCCTATGCAGATCACCAGGTTCAACCCCAGACATTTCATTCATTGACTAATCTTTAATTATTTGCAGTAAATCCATTTTCCACGAAAACATTCATCACTTCTTCAGTCTGAAGGAAATCTACCAGTTTCTGTGCTGCTTCTTTCTGCGCGGAAGAAGTTGTGACGCCAACCGGGTAAATAACCGGTGTATCCATTATGGAATCTTCTGCTGTTGCAAGAATGATAACTTCTTTATCATCCCCATTGCTGTTCTCATTGAGAGCATCTGTGGAGTAAACAATACCGGCATCTGCACTTCCTTCTGCAACCCAGGTACAAACCTCTGTCACGCTGGTACCAAAGCTTGCTTTTTCAGCAATGGCATCATAGTTACCCAGATTTGTCAGAATTTCTTTCGCATATTTTCCGGCAGGAACGCTTTCCGGATCACCAATGGCTACCGTATCTGCATTCTGAAGATCTTCAAAACCGGTAACTTTGGAATCCACATCTTTGGGAACAATCAGTACAACATCATTCTTCAGTAAGTCTACCACGGTTGCATCATCCACAATACCTTCTTCTACGAGAGTATCCATATTGGAAGTTGCAGCAGACATAAACACATCTGCCTCCATTCCAGCTTCAATCTGCTGCTGAAGATCTCCGGAACTTGCATAGGTTCCTTCCACTTCAATTCCCGGATTAGCCTCTTCAAACATTGGAATCAGTTCATTTTCAAAAGTTGCTTCCAGACTGGCTGCCGCTGCGATTAAAATCTTGGTATCTTCCTGCTGCACTGCTTCGGTATTATCTTCTGCTGTGTCTGTAGAAGAACTACCACAACCTGCCATAGCGATCACCATGGATGCACTCAGTAAAAATGCTCCTGCTTTTTTTACCAAATTATGTTTTGTCATACCTGTCTCCTTTTCTTATGAAGTATCTTCTAAATATTCGATGTATTGTCTGATTGTATTAAGACTGATTGGAGACTGGATCGTACTCTTAAATGTAGCCTCAATTTTCGGTGGATTTGTCAATGAACCAATCGCAGAGGATAAAATATTTACCAGGTCATCTAACCCCTGTATTTTCTCAATATGGTATCTTTCGATGATATCTTTCAAGTAAGTCTCATTACTTTTTTTCAATGACATTATAACTTTTTTCAATATAAAATGCAAATCCCATTGAATATTATTGCCGTACCCGTCAAAAATATTCAATGGGATTATCTTTCACTCTATTTTCTCTCCGAAATCGCCTGGGCTGCCTCTTCCGCTGTAAAGCCCATCTCCGCCATGGCTTCCAGATAAGTATCTATAATAGAACCCGCGATTTCTTTTCGAAACTGATCAATATGCGTTTTATCGTTTGTGACACATCGGCCGCTGGTTCGATTCGTACAGGTGAGGCCATCCTGATCCAGTGAAGCAAGAGCCCGCTGCATGGTATTGGGATTCACCCCCGCTTCCTTAGCCAGTTCCCTCACACTGGGGAGCTTCTCCCCACATTGGAACCGGCCCGACACAATCTGTTTCCCCAACTGTTCCTTCAACTGAATCCAGATGGGACGATCTTCATTCAAATTCCACATCATATGCATTCCCCTTTATTCCAAATTCAGCTTTCTGGTCAGCAAAACTTCTGTCATCCCATGAAAAATCACAAGCAACACTACATTTTCCAGCAATGAAATACAACTGTTGACAAGGCTGTTTGAGAATACAAACATGTCTGTAAGAGATGCAAACATACTGAGCACGACCGTTATTCCTACGAAAGCAATAAATGAAAGGAAGAAACGATTCCGATTACTGAGTTGCCCGATGGCCATAGATGCATAAACCTGATAAATTCCGTTTAAAAAACTTGTCACACCTGCCAAAAGGAAAACGATCGCTTCTCCGATCTCAGAAGGTTGCAGCAAAAGCAACGCATTTTTGGTTTCTATCCAAAGATCTGCGAATACACCCATATGAATAGCTCCCTGAATAAAGGAAAAACTGAATATGGAAATTGATATCGTTGCAACCAGTAAACTTCCCAGAGAGATCACCAGGGCACTGAGTGCTTTGGACATAATCAGACTTCTGGTAGTCACCGGCAGGGTAAACATCAGATATCCTTCCTCTTTTAAAAGTCCGTTCCAGAAACGCTGTACAATAAAAAGAATATTCATCACCACAATCGCCAGCGCCACGCTGAACAATATAATAAATAAAATCAAATCAACCGTATCATTTCCCATATCTACATTGTATGCCGCACCGCCCCAGTACTTAATGGCAAAGATTACGGAAAGAGCAATTACCGTAAGCCAAAGCGGAACAATTGTCTTTAACATAGATTTTAAATCATATTTCATTAATTTACCTAACATTTTCATTTCCTCCCTCATAGGCATCCGCATGGAACATCTCGCGGAACAGACCATCAATGGACTTACCGGATTCTTCTCTCAAATCATCCACCCATTCATGCTTCAAAATCTTTCCCTGCTGAATAAAAATCACTTCATCCAGAATCTTCTCGATATCCGCAATCAAATGAGTGGAAATAATTACGGTTCCCGCCTCATTATAATTATTGAGAATAGTGTCCAGAATAAAATCTCTGGCCGCCGGGTCCACGCCGGCAATCGGCTCATCCAGCAAATAAAGCTGCGCCTGACGGCTCATGACCAGGATGAGCTGTACTTTTTCTTTATTTCCTTTGGAAAGCTTCTTCATCTTATCGTTCAGGGAAATTCCTAAAGTCTGACACATATTTTCCGCTTTCACCCGGTCAAAATCCTTATAAAAATCTGCAAAAAAGTCCATCAGATCACTGACTTTCATCCAATCTGCAAAATACATTTTATCCGGAAGATAGCTGATCACTGCCTTACTGTCCACACCCGGTTTCTGGCCGTTAATGAGTATCTCTCCTTCTGTCGGCTGAAGCAAACCGTTCAATAACTTGATCAATGTTGTCTTTCCTGAACCATTCGGTCCCAGAAGACCAATGATATGTCCCGGCTCGATCGTAAGATTCACATCCCGAAGGGCTTCTGCCTTGCCATATGATTTCGTTAAATGTGTACATGTTACTAATTCTGTCATAGCAACCATCCTTTCTCTTTGTTTCTATCTCTTGTAACAGATTTTATATTATTGTACTAATGACTTAATACAATAATATATTGATACATCTGTTTTGTCAACACTTAATTTTAAGAAATTGAATCCCTCTCTGGAGATGGATATACAGACGACGACAGAACCGATCATGGCAGTTCTTCTCCGACACCCTCACCAGACAGATATTGAGATTATGGTAAATATTTTCCACTGAGATATGATTCTAGCAGATGTGCTAATCCCAGCCGACGTCCTAGCGAGTTATGGAGTTTTTTTCACCGACTGTTGTCCGAGTGAAGTGGAGGTTAAAAAAACTGCCATAACCGCTCCGTCGGCGTCTGTTCCCAACAATCTGTCCCCACACCCCAAAAGAGCCGGAGGCCGCGCTAACGCGCAGCCCCCGGCTCACATATGAGATAAAACTATAAAAACTAAAAATCAAATCCCTCGATGGTTGCAAAATAATCCTCCGGTGTCTCAGCACGACGGATCATTCTTGTACTACCATCTTCCTGTAATAAAATCTCAGCACTCTTCAATTTACCATTGTAATTATATCCCATGGCAAAACCATGAGCACCTGTATCGTGAATGACCAGAAGATCACCCATATCAATCTTCGGCAATTTACGGTCAATGGCAAACTTATCATTATTTTCACAAAGAGAACCAACCACATCGTATACCTGATCACATGGTTCATTTTCCTTACCCATGACAGTGATATGATGGTAAGCACCATACATAGCCGGTCTCATCAGATTACATGCACAGGCATCCACACCGATGTATTCTTTGTAAGTATGTTTCTCATGAATTGCTTTTACAACCAGATGACCATTTGGTGCGAGCATATAACGACCAAGTTCTGTGAAAATCTTCACATCACCCATTCCTGCCGGAACCAAAATCTCTTCGTAAGCCTGGCGAACACCCTCGCCGATGACAAAGATATCATTTGGCTCCTTGTCCGGTGTGTATGGGATTCCGATACCGCCGGAGAGATTGATGAAACCGATATGCACGTCCAATGCTTCCTTCAACTCTACTGCCAGATTGAATAAAATTGCGGCAAGAGTCGGATAATATTCATTGGATACGGTATTACTTGCCAGGAAGGAATGAATTCCGAATTCTTTTACTCCTTCTCTCTTCAGACGTTTGAAAGCTTCAAAAATCTGTGGTTTTGTCATACCATATTTGGCATCTCCAGGATTATCCATGATATCTGTTCCCAAAGAGAAGATTCCACCCGGATTAAAACGACAGCAGATTCTTTCCGGAATGCCGCAGGCTTCTTTCAGAAAATCAATGTGTGTAATATCATCCAGATTGATGATAGCTCCCAGTTTTTTCGCAAGAACGAATTCTTCTGCCGGAGTCTCGTTGGAGGAGAACATGATGGAGTCTCCGTCAGCAAATCCACAACGGTCGCTCATCATTAGCTCTGTCAGTGAAGAACAGTCTGTTCCGCATCCTTCTTCTTTTAAAATCTTTAAAATTGCCGGTGTTGGAGTTGCCTTCACTGCAAAATATTCTTTAAATCCTTCATTCCAAGAAAATGCCTTATTTAAGTTGCGGGCAGTCTCACGAATTCCTTTCTCATCATAAAGATGGAAGGGAGTAGGATACTGTTTTACGATCTCATCTAATTGTTCTTTGGTCACAAATGGTTTCTTTTCCATATCAATTATCCTTTCTTTTTACTCATTCTGTATAGCAATTAATTTAATTTCGTTAGCAAGAGCTTCTTTTAATAATTTCACCAGATTTGGATTAGCGGAATACAAACAGGTTGTATGCATCTCATCCTGCAATTCTCCTGTCAGTGCATAGCTGGAATCGGTGATTAATCTGATCTGCTGATCCGGGTGATCTGTATAGTAAAAAACGGCTCCTCTGAGAAAATCTGCCTTCTCTTCCGGCATTTCTGTGAGAAGAACCACTTTTAGTTCCATCGCAATCAGTTTCTCCAGCTCATCTTCAAATAATGCGGCAATTTCAAGGGGAACCGAAAAATACACTCTCTCCTTCGTCTCCAGGAGCATATTTCGAATCTTATCTTCCACATGCTGCCTGCCCCGAATGGTGATATAATTCTCATTCTGATAGACTTCCTTCGGAATCTGCTGTTCCAGTTCCTCTGCCATCTCTTTCAGAAAATGTAATTTATTAAAACAGAATTCCTTCACAGGTACTGCCTGATATTGCACTGCCTGCTCTTCCAGAATATAAGCAGCTCCTTTATCCACCAGACCTGCCAGTGCCCCGTAAGCATTGGATCTGGATATGCCGATTCTTTTCGCTGCCTCGTAGCCGCTCAGTGCCCCTTCCGTCAACAAAAGAATATATATTCTGGCTTCCTGTCTGGTCAGCCCGAAATTCATCAAAGCTTCTATATTATCCTGCATTTTTCTCACTCATTTCTCATAGTACAAAACGTAGTACAATTAAGTACCACTATATAATATGCCCACCTATTTGTCAAGCCTGATTTAATAACTCTTCACAGGTACATATTCGAATCTGATCTCTCTTCTGATCAACATGATCCAATATCGTTTCAAGAATCTGTATTTTTCCCGGTGAGCCGATAGATTGAGGGGTAAATTGCGGGACATAAGAAAGTCCATGGTGAAGATATGCGTCAAATTCTTCTATATAATTTTCTGTCACTCTCTGATAAGAGGAAACTCTGCTTTGCCCAATCGGAAATGCCGGACCATATAAAATTCCACATCCGGTCCGACTGCCTTCGAGAGCATCTGGCAACGCAGCTCCATCTCCTCTCTTGTCATCCCATAATCCGGATTGATAATCATGATTCTCATGGTGCTTTTTCCAAAAATTTTTTATTTATGACAAACACTT
>JAQYIU010000063.1 GCA_028721415.1 Lachnospiraceae bacterium
GTACGGGTTCAAGTCCCGTCGTCTGCATATATAAAGCAACTGGGAATAACCTGGTTGCTTTTTTTTTACCATACAACATTATCTGAAGCCTAATATAAGACTTGGAGGATTGCATGAGTGTAATTAATGTAGAGCATATATCAAAATTATATGGAGATAAAATGATTTTGGATGATCTTTCCTGCAGTGTGGATTACGGGGATAAGATCGGAATTATCGGCGTGAACGGTACAGGTAAATCTACGTTATTGAGAGTCATTGCCGGAGACGAGGAAGCAGATCAGGGAGAGATTATCTTTTCCAAAGGGATGACGGTTGGATGGCTGCCTCAGAATCCAGATTTTCCGGAGAATGGAAATGTTCTTGCTTATGTATGTGAAGGTGTAGATGAGCAGGATTATGGCTTTGAGAGCGAAGCGAAATCCATGCTGACAACCCTTGAGATAGAAGATTATGAACAGCAATTAAGCGAATTGTCCGGTGGTCAGAGAAAGAGAGTTGCATTGTGTAAAGTATTGCTGCAAAAGACAGATATATTGATTCTTGATGAGCCGACGAACCACTTGGATAATCGGATGGCAGATTGGTTGGAGAGATATCTCATTCAATATAAAGGAATTCTTTTGCTGGTTACCCATGACAGATATTTTCTGGACAGGGTTTCGAATCATATTTGGGAAATTGAAAAAGGACAGGTGTATTATTATGACACCAATTATTCCGGCTATCTGGAAAGGAAGGCACAGCGTGAGGTGATTGCTCTTGCTACAGAAAGAAAACGGCAAAGTGTTCTTCGGGTAGAGTTACAGTGGGTCATGCGTGGGGCAAGAGCCAGAAGCACCAAACAGAAAGCGCGCCTGGATCGGTATGAGATGCTTAAGAATATGGAGTCTCCCCAAGGGGCAAAACAGGTTGAGATGGAAGCAATCGGAGCTCGTCTTGGAAAGAAGACCATCGAATTGGACCATATTGCAAAAGGATATGATGGAAAGACATTATTTTCTGACTTTTCCTATATTTTTCAGCGTTATGAACGAATTGGATTTGTGGGAAATAATGGGTGCGGAAAGTCTACGTTGATGAAGATTCTTGCTGGCCTGGAAAAACCGGATCAGGGAACGATTTCCTGGGGAGAGACGATTAAAATCGGATATTTTGCCCAGGAATGTGAGGTCATGGATGAGAGGCAGAGAGTCATTGACTATATCAAGGATGAAGCGGAATATATTCGTACTACAACGGGAATGATCAGTGCATCCCGGATGTTGGAACGCTTTCTGTTTACATCGGACATGCAATATACGCCGATTGCAAAGATATCTGGTGGAGAAAGAAGACGATTATACCTTCTCAAAATTCTCATGAGTGCTCCGAATGTTCTGGTACTCGATGAGCCTACCAATGATCTGGATATTGCGACCCTGCAGGTATTAGAAAGTTTTCTTGATACCTTTATGGGAATTGTGATTGTAGTTTCCCATGACCGGTATTTTCTGGAAAGAATTGCAGACCGTATTGCTGCCTTTGAGGACGGACAGATCCGTATTTATGAAGGCGGTTATATGGATTATCTGGAAAAGAAAAAAGAATTTGGGGTGTCAGAGGATGAACTTTCGCATGTGGATTCTGGTTCCCGTATCCATAAAAAGAAAGATAACAGTGCAAAAGAAGGAGACAACACCAGAAGAAAAGGCTCTTACCGCGATCCGGTTACAAAGAAATTGCGATTTACTTATATGGAGCAGAAGGAATTTGATACCATTGATGAAGATATTGCTGTACTGGAAGAAAAAATAGAAATTCTGGAAAAAGAGATATCTCAGAATGCTACAGATTTTGTTAAATTGAATGAACTGGTCAAAGAAAAAGAAGAAGCAGAAACCGCTTTGGAAGAAAAAATGGATCGGTGGGTGTATTTAAATGATCTGGCGGAAAAGATTAAGCAGCAAAAGAATGAGAATTCATTATAATATTATTATAGAAGAAACATTTTCAGGAGGAAACAAAAATGGAACGTGCTTTTTATCCGGCAGATATCTTGCTGCCGAAACAGGGAATCGATATGAGTAGATGGTCTGTTGTGGCCTGTGATCAATTTACCAGTGAACCAGAATACTGGGAGCAGGTAGAACAGATTGTAGGAGATGCTCCGTCGACGTATCGAATGATTTTACCTGAAGTATATCTGGAAGAGGAAGATGTGGAGGAGAGCCTTATAACCATCGGCAAAGCTATGGAAGAATATCTGTCCAAAGGGCTTTTTGATGAATATAAGGACGCCATGATTTATGTGGAAAGAACAGACAGCACAGGAAAGATGAGAGCCGGAATTGTGGGATGTATCGATCTGGAACAGTACGATTACCGGAAAGGAAGCACTTCTTTGGTGCGTGCTACAGAAGCTACCGTTGTGGAGCGGATTCCACCGAGAATCAAAGTGAGAGAAAAAGCCCAGATTGAACTTCCTCATATTATGATTTTAATTGATGACAAGGAAAAAACGGTAATTGAACCTTGTGAAAGCTGGAAAGAAGATTGTAGATTAGTTTACGATTTTGATCTGATGTCAGGTGGAGGGCATTTAAAAGGATATCTTCTGGGAGAAAAAGAACAGGAAAACATTCTTACTGCCATTGATCAGCTCGCTGTCGTGGAACAGAAACAAATGCAGCAGATCAATGATGACAGTAAAAAGGAAAATCCGTCTGTTTTGCTTTTTGCTATGGGAGATGGTAATCATTCTCTGGCAACGGCCAAAGAATTTTATGAGAGATTAAAAGCAGAACACCCGGGAGAAGACCTGTCCCACCATCCGGCAAGATATGCTTTGGCTGAAATCGTAAATTTACATAGTCCGGCTCTGGAGTTTGAGGCTATACACCGAATTGTAACAGAAGTTGATGCAGATGATCTGATGGAAAAAATGACAGAATCCCTGGGACTTGAGGAAGAAGGTGATGGTCAGAGTTTTTATGTTGTGAGACATGGAGTAAGAAAAAAAGTGGTGATTACAAATTCGTCTTCCAAATTAACTGTGGGAAGTCTGCAGAATTTTCTGGATGATTACCAGAAAACGCACCCTGTGAAAATGGATTATATCCACGGGGATAAAACTCTGGAATCTCTTACCATGCAGGAAAACAGTATTGGTTTTATTTTACCGGATATGGCAAAGGAAGAGTTATTCCCAACAGTAATTTATGATGGAGCCCTTCCGAGAAAAACATTTTCCATGGGTCATGCAGAAGATAAACGATATTATACAGAATGCAGAAAAATTAAATAAACAAAAAAGCCGGACTTTCTTATAGCGAAAGTCCGGTTTTTAAATATTATTTCTTGACTTTGTTCTTTAAGGTCAGGTGTCTTGGAAGTCCGCCTGCATAGTATGGAAGAATGGTTCCGATGATCAATGGGCTTGCATATTCGATATATTTATCGCTGACATATGTACCATTATTGATGATCCAGTCATGAGGAACTTTTCTTTCTACGTTAGCGATTTCATGAATGTCATATTTGTTGTAGTTTACCATATATGGCTCGCGGCTGCTTACCTGAATGGTAACCATCATACCGGTCTGACCCTGCATAGCAGCTTCACAGGCGATGAAACCTACATCAAGAGCTTCTGTGACATCGGCACGGGAAGCCATATGGGTAGCACATCTCTGTAATGTAGAAAACTCGATGGCACGGGATTTTAAACCGGTTTCTTCTGTGACTTTATTTGCAAGGAAAGAAGCACATCCGGAAAGCTGTTTGTGACCGAAAGCATCTACATAATCGTTGCTGTTTCCAAGTTCACAGACAAAACGTCCGTCAGCTAAGGTGATACCTTCAGAAACGGCAATAACAACGGAACTCTTTCTCTCTGCCAGGTCTTTTACTCTGGCCATGAAGTCATCAATGTCGAATGGAACTTCTGGAAGATAGATCAAATCCGGTCCGTCACAGTCTTCGCCTCTTGAAAGAACAGAAGCAGCAGTAAGCCAACCTGCATGACGTCCCATAATCTCAACGATACATACGGTAGGTTTTGCAGCACCAAAACTTTCGTTATCGCGGATGATCTCTTTCATGGATGTGGCAATATATTTTGCCGCGGAACCATAACCAGGTGTATGGTCGGTCAGAGGAAGGTCATTATCGATTGTTTTTGGTACGCCCATGAATTTCTGTGGTTTTTCTTTCATTGCTGCATAATCAGATAACATCTTGATGGTATCCATGGAATCATTACCACCGATATAAAGGAAATACATAATATTGTATTTCTCAAGGATTTCAAAAATTTTATCATAAACGTCTTCATTACCTTCAATCTGAGGAAGTTTATAACGGCAGGATCCTAAGAAAGCAGAAGGGGTTCTTCTTAATAAGGATAAATCATCCGGACCTGAGATATAATCATCAATATCGATCAGATCTTCTTTTAAAAAACCTTCAATGCCATGATGCATACCATATATTTTCTCTGCACCGTATTTTTTCGCTGCTTTAATGACTCCTGCTAAACTGGAATTAATGACGGCTGTCGGTCCTCCGGACTGGCCTACGATTACATTCCCTTTCATAATAATTGTTACCTCCTAAATATAAAGTTAAGTATATGTAAGACACATATCGTCGCATCTTTATAGAGTATACCATTTCACTAAAAAATAAGCAAATATTTTTCACTTTTTTGTTCAATAATATTTTCCTTTTATGTAGATGCATTGTATGGTAGAATAAAACAGTACGAAAGAAGGGAGAGTTATGCCTACAACTTATACACATTACATTTATGGACAGGAAGTATTTCAGATGCTTCCCAAAGAGATTCAAAAAAAGATATATCCCTGTATGGGATTGTATAACATTGGCGTTCATGGGCCGGATATTTTATTTTATTATCGGTCTTTTTACAAAAATGATATTAATCAATATGGAGTGAAGATTCACAAAGAGCCCATGGAGCAATTTCTGCTCCATGCATTTTCTGTCTACGACAAACAAAAAGATAAGAAAGAAGCCTATGCTTATCTGGCTGGATTTATGACTCATTTTATTCTGGACAGTTCATGTCATCCTTATATCAGGAGGAGAATCCGTGAGACGGGAATCAGCCATACAGAGATAGAGACAGATTGGGATTATCTTATGATGAAGAGGAATCATCTGAATCCGATTCGTTATAAGGCAGCGGATCATATTCAGGCGGAATATGATTATGCGAGGGTGATTGCTCCGTATTATCATAAGACGCCGGGACAGATTGAGAAAAGTCTATTCTATATGAAGTTTGTGCTGAATGTTATGTTTCGCTCGTCCTATGGCGTAAAGCAGCAGATTGCCGCTTTTATCAATGAGAAGTTTTTGCCTGAGAAGAATTTCCAGCATTATTTCAGGAAGACGAGAGTGAATGCAGCCAATAAAGAAACCTGCGAGGAATTGACCCAAAAATATGAAGCAAGCAAAGAGCTTTGTGCACAGATGATAGAAGAGTTATATTATGCACTGGAGGAAAAAGAACGTTCCTTTTGTAAAAAGAAAAGATTTGAGCGTAATTTTTCATAGGAGAGAAAGGAGAGATGTATGTTGAAAGCCAGCAAGCCTCTTAAAAAAGACACGAACTGGATTAAGAGAAGTAGTTTTATTTTTTTGATTTTATTATATATTGCAATTCCTTTACAGGGAGAGGCAAAAGTGAAAATACCGAAAATGCAGTGCCATGCCTATGCAGTCATGGATGCCGGTTCCGGTGAGATATTATTTGGACAAGATGAGAATAAAGTGATCTACCCTGCCAGCACAGCGAAGCTTATGACAGCTATTGTGTGTGTGGAGAATGGGGATGTGAATTCAAAGATCAAGACCAAATCAGAGATTGTGAACGGAACAACGTATGGAACCTACAGCCTGGGGCTTGCCTCCGGTGTGAAGTTTACGTTTAAAGATTTGCTTCATATGAGTCTGTTGTCTTCGGCTGCTGATGCTACGGATACATTGGCAGTGGGAGTCTTTGGTTCTAAAAAAGCCTGTGCGGAAGCGATGACTGCCAAAGCACAGGAACTGGGGCTTATCAATACAAGTTTTGATAATCCGGTGGGTTCTGATATTGGTGCCGGTTTTGATAAAACGTATTCTACAGCAGCAGAGATGGCAGAAGTATGTCGTTATGCCATGTCTATTCCACTGATTCGTTCTGCCGTGGCGAAAGCTCATTATGATGTGGCCTCCGGTCAGGATCTCAGCATTAACACGACGAATTGGTTCCTGCGGGGGATGGCATCCTACAGCAAAAACAAATATCGTATCATCGGATCCAAATCAGGAACAACCAATGCTGCAGGGCATGTATTTATCGCCACAGCGGTAGATGATGAGGGACACGAGGTGATTTGTGCTTATTTTGGAAATGTGAGCAAGGAAAGCACATTTTCTTCTATTCGAAAATTACTTGACTATACGTTTAAAAAATATGAAAAAGGCGAACTGAATCTGACAAAGAGTAACTATGATGTTCGATATTCTGCAGATTTGGGATCAACTTATCGTGAATACGCATCTCTCGATTGCTATCCGACCGGTGACAGTGGTCTATATCATCCTGAGATGGCGGTGACGAGAAAAGAATTGGCTAAAATGTTACGTGGTATTGATAATCTTAATGGGAATGCCGTAGTGAAAACTTTTGTAGAAGGGAATAAAAAAGGAAAAGTGACAGTTGCACGGCTTTCGGAGTTGATTTGTGATATATATCCGGCTCATCTGAAAACAGAGGAAATTGATGAGATTCTTGCTGATACGACCAATACCCAATCTCTTTCAGATGAACAAAAGGAATCTTATGCCATTTTCCTGAAAAATGGACTGGCTTGTGATGATTTCTGCAAAAATGCAAAACAATTAATTACTAGAAAGCAGGCCTTACTCATAGCTGACCGCCTGTCTGATTACCAGGTTCGTTATATGGCGGCCCATCCGGTCAGCAATATGACAACGATTGATAATCAGGAAGGTAGTACATACACGACTTTACCGGTTTCAAATCTGATGACAACTTTCAATAAGAAATGGACTGAACATCTGAATACACAGATCGCAGTTCAGCCGGCAGCAGAACAATAAGATGATTGGTGTGAACGAGACTAAATGGGACAAACTGCTCCGCATTAAAACTTCCGGGAGAGACGACTCCCGGGCGGATCAGTTTCGGTATCCGTATGAGCCAACACCCTATTGTGTTTTAGAGAGATTGGCGTATAATGGATATTTAGGAAAAAAGAATGTATTGATTGATTATGGTTGTGGAAAAGGAAGAGTGGATTTCTATTTAGCTTATCAGACCAGATGTCGTTGTATTGGAATCGAGTATGATGATAGAATATTTAGAGCAGCCATGATCAATCAAGAGAATGCGGTATCTTCTGGCAGAACTGAATTTGTTCTGGCAGACGCCGTCACCTATGCAGTGCCGCCGGAAGCGGACTGTTTTTATTTTTTTAATCCATTTTCTGTGGAGATTTTTCAAAGAGTATTAGATCGGATCAGGGAATCCTTTTATCAGAATCCGAGGAAAATGCTTTTCTTTTTCTATTATCCTTCCACTGAATATATGTCTTGTCTGATGACGGAAGACGATCTGTTTTATCTGGATGAGATTGATTGTCGGGATTTATTTGACGGAGAGAATCAGAGAGAGAGAATCATGATATTTTCAATGGGAGGTGAAGAAGACCTATGACATTCGGAGAAATAAAAGAAAAAGGTATTAAAGGGGTCAAGACCATAATATTCGGAAGAACATTATTTGTGATTTTGGCTTTTCTTGTTCAGTTTGCTTTTATATTTACCACATTTCGGTATTTGCGGGATTACAGTACTATTGTCTACGGTGGTTTTATTGTACTTGGTAGCTTGGTAGTGCTCCACTTATTTAACGGAAGGGGAACTCCGGAATTTAAGTTGGTGTGGATATTACCGGTACTGGTATTTCCGGTTTTTGGTGCTATTTTTTATGTATACATCTATACACAGCCGGGGACAAAAATTATTAAACGAAGATTGGAAACTCTTTCGAAAGAAACCAGAGAGTTTCTGAAACAGGAAGACACGGTAAAAGAACGGCTGAGAGAAAAAGATGATCAGCTGACCCGTTTTTCTGATTATATGTATGACTATGGACAATGTCCGGTCTATGATCAGACGGAGGCGAAGTTTTATCCTCTGGGAGATGAACAGTTTCCGGATATTTTAGCGGAGTTAAGAAAAGCGGAGAAGTTTATTTTTCTGGAATATTTTATTGTCGAAGAGGGCTTCATGTGGAATTCTATTCTTCAGATTTTGAAGGAGAAGGTAAAAGAAGGAGTAGAAGTTCGTTTTATGTATGACGGAATGTGTACGATGACTCTGTTGCCGATATTTTATCCGAAACTTCTCGAAGAAGATGGTATAAAGTGTAAAATATTTTCTCCGATTAAGCCGATGTTTTCTTCTCACTATAATAATCGAGATCACAGGAAGATTCTTGTGCTGGACGGGAAAGTGGCATTTACAGGCGGGACGAATCTGGCAGATGAATACATTAATCAGAAAGAGCGGTTTGGACATTGGAAAGATACGGCTATCATGATAAAGGGAAAAGCAGTCGAGAAATTCACCTATTTATTCCTGGAAATGTGGAATATTACGGAAAAACATCCGGAAGATTATGGTAAATATATTTCGCCGAAGATGCCGGATATCCGGCAGGACGGATATTTTATTCCTTACGGAGTCAGTCCCTTTGGGGCAGAAAGAATCGGGAAGAGAGTTTATCTTGATATCCTGAATACGGCAAAGAATTATGTTCATATCATGACGCCTTATCTGATTCTTGATTATGAGATGACCATGGCTCTCACTTATGCTGCCAAACGAGGCGTGGATGTAAAAATCATCATGCCGCATATTCCGGATAAACGATATGCTTTTGATGTGGCCAAAACCTATTATAATGAACTTCTGGAAGCAGGAATCGAGATTTATGAATATATCCCTGGTTTTGTCCATGCCAAAATCTTTGTCAGTGATGATGAGGAAGCCGTGGTGGGTACAGTGAATCTGGATTATCGAAGCTTCTATCACCATTTTGAATGTGGAGTGGTGCTCTATGAGAACTCTCAAATCGACGTGATTGAAGAAGATTATCAGAAAACCTTGGAACAATGTCAGAAAGTGACCAGAGAAGATTACGGAAAACAAAAGCTGATTGATCGTGTGATTGGTAAGGTGTTGAGGATTTTTGCACCATTAATGTGAGATCAGACGAATATTAATAATAGAAGAAAAGGAGCGTTTTCATGTTTTTTATTATGGGTATCACCCCGGGAGAAAAAAAGCTTAATTACAATCAGATGGTAATCTGTCATCAATGCGGCAGGTATGGAAGATATGAAGTTTTTATGACCTGGACTTGCCTTTCCCTGTTTTTTATTCCTGTTTTTAAATGGAACAAACATTATTATGTGAGAACTACCTGTTGTAATACAACATTTGAATTGGATGCGGAAGTGGGAAGGAAGATTGCAAGGGGAGAAAATGTGGAAATTCTTCCGGAGCACCTGTTGAGATTAGGTGGGAATGATCGTTTTGGTTATATTTCGCCCGGCAAACATATCTGTTCCAATTGCGGATATGAGACGGAAGAGGATTTCCAGTATTGCCCGAAATGTGGCAAACCGTTTTAAAATGATTTATAGAATGATGTCGCAGTAATGGTTTAATACCTTAATTGTGACATCTTTTTTCTTTCACCGCAGTGTCTATCAATCTGGAGAGACAGGAGGGGTTACATTATAAAACCTAGTTGACAACTGGGTTTTATAATTGTATAATGCATACTATATAACATAGTAATCCTGTAGGAAAGATATGAAATAAAGGGGTGAAAATTATTGCCCTGAGATGTGGAGGGAAAGATGAGATTATCAAAAAAATGCAGATATGCCCTACGGGCTCTGATTGATTTGTCTGTTTGTTCCACCGAAGAACATGTGGTGCTTAGTACGATTGCCGAGAGAAATGGAATCTCACCACAATATCTGGAACAGGCTTTTGCTGGTCTTAGGAGAGGTGGAATTGTAAAAGGGATTAAGGGGTCTCAGGGAGGCTATAAATTAAATCGAAATCCGGAACAAATTACAGTGGCAGATATTTTGGAGTCTTTGGATGGGACGTATCAGATTGAGAGAGAAGACATGCAGGATGACAGTCGAGGAAGAAATATTTCTATCAGTATACAGGAAATAGTGATCGACCGGGTAAACAGACAGTTAGACGAAGTTTTACAGGCGACTACTCTGGAGGAGCTGAAAAACAGATTTTTGGATCTTCAGGAAACAGGTCAGGATATGTATTACATCTGATGTGAAAAGCAGGATATGTTTGAATAGGAGAAAGAGATGAACGAGAATCTTATAAAAGAACAATTGTATCAGCGTTACATTGAACCTACGAAAAAAAGGCGGAATCCCTGTATTGGGATTGAGATAGAGATGCCCATTCTGAATCTCGATAAAAAACCGGTTGATTTTGCAGTAATCCACAAAATTACGGCAAATTTTATGGAGAAGTATCAGTTTCACATTTTGGGAGAAGATGAAGAAGGGAATATATATTCTATCACGGAAGAGATACATGGAGATATTCTTTCTTGTGATTGCTCCTATAATAATCTGGAACTGTCTATGGGAAAAGAAAAAGATTTATTTGAGATCTGGAACCGGTTTAAGGAGTATTATTCATTTTTGCAAAAACAATTGGGACAATATCATTATACTCTCACAGGAATGGGATAGAATTCCGAAGTGTTTGCTGCCAGCCAATCAAGGATGCAATGAGCGTTGCTGCTTTTCATCTGGGACTGAAGAATCGTCTGTATCAGTTGGATGAATTGCTGGAACAGGATCATGTGATCTATCATCATGGATATAATGCAGCAGAACTCAGGAAAATGTTCAATTATCGTAAACTGCCGTCTTTTGTGGATGAGGATGCTCTTTATGAACTGATAGAAAAAGTGCTGGATTTGGCAAAAGAGGGACTAAAAGAGCGTGGGCTTGGAGAAGAAATTTTTCTGGAATCATTATATGACAGGATGCAAAATCAAACCAATCCTGCAAGAAAAATGCTGGAACTTCGGGAGCAGGGAGCAGGACTTGAAGAGATAATATGGGATTATGCCGCATTAGAATAGCACAACGTGTTTTGGAAGCTTCCTTGTATAATTACATAAATTGCAATATTAAAAAATCACAACAGACAGAAAATGAAGGACCAAAGGGGGATTGTGATATGTGTGAAATATTTGGATGCAGTTCTTCTGTGTCCATAAAAATCAATGATTATCTTAAAGAATTCTATTCTCATAGTAACGAGCATCCCCATGGATGGGGACTTGCCTGCATGAGTGAGGAAGATGTTCAGATTGAAAAAGAGCCGGTGCAGGCAACCAAAAGTCATTATTTAAAAGAGCGTATGACAGTGCCGATTTATGTGAAAAATGGGTTTGCACACATCCGATATGCAACGATAGGAAACGTGTATTACAAAAATTGTCATCCCTATACAGGAAAAGACCGGAGCGGGAGAAGATGGACTATGGTCCATAACGGTACTATTTTTGAATATGCCCCTCTGCATTCTTATATTAATGTACAGCAGGGGGATACGGACAGCGAGAGAATTCTTTTATATATTATCGATCAGATGAATGAGAATATGATTCTTAGAAAGAGAGAATTAAATGAAAAGGAACGGTTTCAGCTTCTGGATTCCATCGTGCAGGAGATGGCCAAAGGAAATAAATTAAATTTCATGATATATGATGGAGAAATCATGTATGTGCATACTAATCTTGCAAATTCTCTGTACAGGTTGGAAAAAGAAGAACAAGCCTTTTTTTCGACAAGACCTCTCACGGAAGAGAACTGGCAGCCGGTACCATTCACTACTTTGTTGGCTTATCGGGATGGAAGACAGCTTTTTCAGGGAACGAATCATGGAAATGAATATATCGAGAGTGAAGAAAATTTGAAATTCTTGTACCAGATTTTTTCTAATTTGTAAAGAAAGCAGAATAAATAGACGTAAGAGAAAAAACAGGAGGAAGCGATGGGATTTGATTTTGATAGAGTGATTGGCCGAAAAGGAACGAACAGTTTAAAATATGATTTTACAAAAGAAAATGGAAAACCGGAGGATGTGTTACCTTTATGGGTGGCAGACATGGATTTTCCGACGGCTCCGGCGGTATTGAAACGTCTGAAAGAGATAGTCTCCCATGGGATTTTTGGATACAGTGAAGGAAAAGAGGAATATTTTCAGGCGGTGTCTTCCTGGTATTGGAATCATTTTCAATGGAAAGTAGAAAGAAACTGGATTGTCAAGACGCCCGGAGTTGTCTTTGGCATTGCCGCTGCCATTCGTGCATTTACCAGTGAAGGGGACAGTGTTTTGTTGCAGCAGCCGGTTTATTATCCTTTTAAGGAGGCCATTGAGAATAATAAAAGGCAGTTGGTTAATAGTCCACTGAAAATGATGGATGGCCATTATGAGATGGATTTTGAGGATTTTGAGCAAAAGATTGTGGAAAACGATGTAAAACTGTTTCTTCTTTGCAATCCTCATAATCCGGGAGGAAGAGTATGGAAAGAATGGGAACTTCGAAAAATCGGAGATATTTGTGTGAAGCATAATATCATTGTCGTGAGTGATGAGATTCACAGTGATTTTGTCTGGGAGAATAATAAACATCTGGTTTTTGCCAATTTATCCCTGGAATATGCCAGACGAACCATTACCTGTACCTCACCAAGCAAAACATTTAATCTGGCAGGACTTCAGCTATCCAATATTTTTATTCCGGATCAGAAGCTCCGAAGAGCCTTCCGACAACAGGTAACAGCCAGCGGTTATTCGTTAAGTAATATTATGGGAATTGCCGCCTGTCAGGCTGCCTATGAAGGTGGCGAAGAGTGGCTGGTGGAAGTGAAGAAATATATTTGGAATAACTATTTATTTTTAAAAGAATATATTGAAGAAAATTTTCCGCAGATATCTGTGATTGAACCGGAAGGAACCTATCTGGTTTGGCTTGATTTTAGAAAACTTGGACTGACAGAGGAAGAAAGAGAAGAGTTGGTTGTAAAGAAAGGCAGACTCTGGCTGGACAGCGGTGCCATGTTCGGAAAAGAAGGCGAAGGATTTGAGCGTATCAATATTGCCTGTCCGAGAAGTGTGCTGGAAAAAGCACTGAAACAGTTAGGGGAGGCTTTGAAGTGACAGGCTGCAGTTTAGAAAAAATAACGATTTTTATCTGAAATGTACCTGTATTTTGAGAAATAAAAGGGTGATAGTTATGTTACATATCGAGGAATCGGAAGTAAAAAAACGATTGCTAAAGGGACATTTTGGCCTGGAAAAAGAGAATCTTAGAGTGGATGAAGAAGGATTTTTGGTACATACCAGTCATCCCTTTCCGGGAAATGAACACATTGTGCGGGATTTCTGTGAAAATCAGGTGGAAGTAAACACTCCGGTGATGGACAGTCTTGAAGCGGCGGTGGCTTGCCTGAAGCAATATGAGGAAGATGTAAAAAATACCTTGCAGACACTCCCTGCAAAGGAATATCTTTGGCCTTTTTCTAATCCACCGTACATAAAAAACGAGGAAGATATTCCTGTGGCAGCTTTTGTAGGAGAAGATGCAGAAAAAACGACTTACCGGGAATATCTTTCTGACCGTTATGGCAGGTATAAAATGACGTTCTGTGGGATTCATGTCAACTATTCTTTTGATGAAGAGTTGTTAAAAAAAGACTTTACATTTTCTGGTGAAAAAGATTATCAAACATATAAAAATCGGTTTTATGTGGAGTTGGCACAAAAAGCAGTTGCCTATGGCTGGCTTCTTGTTGCAGTGACAGCAGCAAGTCCCCTCCTGGATGGATCGTTCGTGGAAAAGAAAAAATATGGAGAAGACACCTTTAACGGGATGGCTTCCGTAAGATGTAGTGAACTTGGGTACTGGAATTATTTTGTACCGGTGTTTGATTATGCGAACATCGAGGCTTACGCCAACAGTATTCAAAGGTATGTCGATGAGGGATTGCTCCAGGCTCCATCAGAACTCTATTATCCGATCCGGTTGAAACCGGCGGGGGAAAACACATTGATTTCCCTCAAGGAAAATGGTGTGAGCCATATTGAACTTCGAATGTTTGATTTAAATCCCCTTGTGCCGGGTGGCGTGGAGGAAAAGGATGTCCGTTTTGCACAGCTTCTCCTTGTGTGGCTTGCAACCTTACCGGAGATTACCTTGGGAAGAAAAGAGCAGGTTCAAGCGGTGCAGAATTTTAAAAATGCGGCTCATTACGATTTAAAAACGGTGAAAATTGCAATGCCCGGAAAAAACGTGCGGACAGTGACAGAAGTTGCTCTTGACATTTTGGAGAAAATGCAGAATTTTTACAAAGATTTTCCAGAAGATATTCAGGAAGTATTGGATTTTGAGAAAGAGAAGTTTATGGATGCTGATAAACGTTATGCCTGGATCATAAGAAAAAAGTTTGGAAACGGCTTTGTGAAAAAAGAAATGGAGCTGGTACATCGTTCGCAAAATAACACGACGAATACGTAGAATGTTTTTTTTGAGAATGCTATTCAATCTTTTAAGTGGAGAGAGTTTGTTGTGGAAGATAATAGGAAAGAACATCGGAACAGGAAGATCGGTTTCAGCCGGAACGGGTGCATTTTGTAAAATAACAGATAAATGGATAAGATTTGCAATTTCGCAATATGCTTGCTATAATGAGAGCTATACAGGCAAAATGCCTTATTATAAAGGAAGGTGTTAGATATGAGACGTAGATTATATAAGTCAGATATGGATAAAAAACTGATGGGTGTCTGCGGAGGAATTGCAGATTATTTTAATATTGATTCCACGATCGTAAGGCTGATTTTTGTGTTCCTTACATTGTGCGGAGGATTTCCCGGAGTTGCAGCATACCTGATTGCTGCACTGGTGATACCAGAAGATCCGGGAGATGTATATTAATATACCTTTTTATTGTGAAACGTTTGTCGCTCTGCTGGGAAAGCATAGCTTTACAGACAAAAGAAAGCGGAAACCATTCCACTACATGGTGCTATGACTTTTCAGCCCGAAGTACGCGCATGGTCATACAAATGTAATGGAATGGTTTCCGCATTGTTATTCTGGGAGCTGTGTTTATCTACCCAATCGTATACCACGGTTCTTTACGGATATCGCAAAGCGGTCTTAGTAAGTTGTTTTGAAGAGCCTCAAATGGTTCTTTGGTATAATATTTGGCTTGAGTCGGACATACACGTATACACGCACCACAGCGGATACATACGTCAGAATTAATATCCTTAGGATTACTGAAACTGATTGCCTGCATCGGACAGGCAGCAGCACAGAGCATACAATAGATACAGTACTCGTTGGTTTCTACGTTAAATGGAAACTGTGTCATAGGCTGTTTTGTGTATGGATAGCTTCCAGGAATGTCCAGTTCTTTCATATCATAGATGACAGCCACACGGAGGCGCTCTTTGATCTTGTCGCCGAATTCTTTTGCGATGGCAAGATCATCTTCATCCGGTCGCCCAAGACCACAATCACTTAAGAATGTATGCTGACCTATAAAAGAAGAGGCAGCCACTGGAATAAATCCTCTCTCACACAATGTTTTTTTCAGTTCCATCAGAGTATCATCAATGGCACGGTTGCCATAGGTTGCAACAAGGACGACAGGAGTATTAATTCCATGGAATCGGCTCAGGCATTCACTGACAGGAGTAGGAATTCTGCCGCCATAAGCAGGAACACCGATAATCAGCAGGTCATTTTCTTTCATATTAAATGTTCCCTGTCTGACATCATAATCAGTGAGATTTATGGATTCCATCGGATAATCATCAAAAGAGACAGCAATGCCTCCGATTACTTTTTTCGTTGTGCCTCCCGGACTAAAATAAGCACAGTAAATCTTATTTAATTTCAAAATAACACCCTCCCATTCTTTTGGTCGAAATATCCATATACTATTTCGAAGTTTTGACGAAATATATTTGTTTTATTATAAAACGAAATGAGAAGGGATTCAACCCTTCTCACTGAATTATTCGAAATGCATACCATATCTTGTGGGAAATTAAAGGAGTTCCATTGTTATTTGATAATATTATCGTTTTTTGTATTGCCGAAATCAGAAAAAAAAGTTATAATGAACCTTAAGATGGGAAAGGAGTAGATGTTGTGGAACTTCTGCTGGAACAGATTAGTCAGATTACCCATGGGGTTGTTTTAAATAGAATTAAACCGAAAGTTCAGAGTGAAGGAATCGAATATCCGATTTTATCAATCAGTCAGCTGCTTGATGAGGAGAATGGTATACGGGATTATGAGGTTCCTTCTGTTTTTGTTGATAAAAAAAAGGTAGATCATCTGAATCTCGCCAAAGAACACAGTATCGTGATTGGACTGACTTCTTTTCATCGGGCGGCAGTTTTGGAAAAGCAGCATGAGGGAAAGATCATTCCCTCCAACTTTGTATCCATAGAATTTCGAAATGGAATCATGGATCCGTATTATTTTGCATGGTATTTCAATGAACATCCGGAGATCAAGATGCAGAGAAATATTGCCATTCAGGGGAATTCATCTGTCAAAGTGTTATCCATTCACATGATTAGACAACTGATGATTGAGTGTCCGGATCTGGCAACGCAGATGTCAATTGGCAAATTATATTATTATCAAAAGAGAAAGCAATTGCTGCTGATGGAGAAGATGAAACTGGAGAAGACCGTTTTGTCTGAGGAGATGATGCAGCATTTAAAAAAACTGTAAGAGGGTGGATATAAATGGATGAAAAACAATTGAATTATGAATTTATGTCGATTCTCAGTGAGAGCCATCCGGGACTTACTTTTGAAGAATACAGAGATAGTTGTATTTTTTTATTGTTTTATCAGTATTTATGCCTTCGGTTTGATGATGCACTTGAAGACAACTATAAACTGGAAAGTATGGTCAGACTTGCAATTCGGGGAAAGCTGCAGATGCCATCTTTTCTTCGTTTTATAGATGCAGCATCCTCCTTCATCCATTTGGCATGTAAGAGGTTTCAATTAACAGAACTTTCCTTTTATCGTCATTTGCTTGAAGTTCAGTCTCTTGAGAAACAGAAAAGTTATGCTCGTTTTTTTCGAAAATTGATTAAAAAAATTGATGGGTGGGATTGCACGGAATTACTTCTTGCAAAATATCCTCAATTATTTGGACAATTATTGGAAGAATTTGCCAGAGCAAAAAAAGATTCCTACATTTCCAGAGATTTGATGGATGTGTATCGGATGTTGTTTTCTCGTACCGGTCGAAAAGCACGGAGAGTATTTGTACCGGATTTTCAATATGGAGTGCTTTATCAAACAATGACAGAGCCTTCAGATTGTGCTGAGTTCTTTGGGTACGAAACGCATGAAGATTTTATTGAGCTTCTGGAAATGATTACTTATATGAACAATATTCCGGAAGAGTCAGTACATTTATGTACAAAAGAAGACTGGGATAAAGAGGCCGATTATAAAAAGTATTTCGATGTAATTGCTGTTTTTATGCCGGGTGGGATAGAAGCCGGGCATGTGATATCCAACATAGATTTTGATTTTTCAAGAGAGTTTTTTCGGTCCACAGCCAAAGGAGAGTTCCCTTATATTTTATCAGCCTTACCATTATTAAATGATAATGGTGCCATGGCAGTGGTACTTCCAAGTGCTCTTTTATATCGAGAGGGAAGAGAGGCACAGATTCGCCGATATCTGGTGGAGGAAGAGAAGTGTCTTGACCTTGTGATGCTTCTTCCGGATCATCTTTTTCCTTCTACCGGACAGAAAGAAGTTTTGTTATTTTTCCGGAAAAACAGAGAGAGAAAAGACGTGATGTTCTTTGATTGTTCTGAATTGGAAGAACTTAAAGAAGAACAGTTAAGAAGCATAGAGACGGCCTGGAATGACCATAGTACGATACCGGGTTTTTGTTCCTGTGTCACTCAGGACATGATGGAAAAGAATGAATATAATCTGAATCTGCCTCGCTACATAAAAAAATCTCTCAAAATGACGCAGATTGATCTGGAAGCCCGTCGGAAAAGAATTGAAGAGATTGACCGGGAACTGGAAGAGATTGAGAAGAGGATTGCGATGTATAAGAGGGATCTGGAATTAATGTAGGAGGTTTTGGATGAAAAAGAAAATAGCAATATATTTTCTGTTGACCTTTTGTTTTGTGCTCCCTGGATGCAGTGAGTCCGGTGCAAAACAGGAAGAGATAATAACGGAACAGGCTGATTTCCGGATTGGTGTGGAAGCCGATCAGGCTCCGTATTATTCTGTGGATGAGAATGGAAATGCATCGGGGATTTATGTAGATTTGATGGACGAAATATCCAAAAAAGGCGGGTATACCTACGAATTTACGGAAATAGATCCTTCTGTGTTCCAGGCAGGAACCAAAAAGAATAGCTGTGATGTGTTTCTTGGAACAATGGAAAATGATACCGGTGATATGACAGAGCTATTTCAGACTACTTCCTTTTATCAGTCGGGAGTATGTCTGGTTACCCGAACCGAAGACAATATAAAAAAAGTCAAAAATTTAAGGAATATCGTTATTGCTGCAGGCACTTCCGGCGGGGAAGCTGCTTTTGCACAGTATCTTGCTGTAAAGTATGAGGCAGATGCTCTTTTATTTGTGGATGGAATAACTGCTTTTGAAGATTTTATCAATGGCAATTCCCGGACAGCCGTGTTGGATGCCAATGTCTGTCAGGCAAAGATGGAAGAGAATATGCCGATCCGGTTGTGGAAAACCAGCGAAAAATATTATAATTTCCACAGATTTACCGCAAAAGGACATACAGAGTTTCTGGATACATTGGAAAATCAGATTTCAGAAATAATGTCAGATGGAACAATGGACACTCTTCTTCAGAAGAATGGACTATAAAATGTTGTGAACATCGAATCTAATGTATCATATTTGAAAAAATGCATATTCTAATACGTGTTATATTATACTGTTCAGTTTTGATGAAGAGGTTTATCAAAGCTGAACAGTTTTTCTATCTTATTTTGGTATAACAGGAGGCATTATGGATATTCAGGGAAAAAGAATTGTTGAATTTGGGGAACAAGCTCTTTCAGACAGTAAAGAAGGGCATAACATTTTATTTTTATCGGTGATTGGAGAAATTGAAGGGCATGAGCTGGCATCGGAGAGGACGAAAACGACAAAATACGAACATTTGCTGCCGATTCTTGCCCATGCACAGGACGATCAGAAGATTGACGGCGTTCTGATTTTGATCAATACAGTAGGAGGCGATTGTTCCTGTGGACTGGCTCTGGCAGAAATGATTGCTTCTATTAAAAAACCTGTGGTATCTCTGATTATCGGTGACAGTCATTCCATCGGTGTTCCGTTGTCGGTAGCCTCTGATTACACGGTGATCGCACCGACAGCGACGATGATCATCCATCCGGTACGTTTAAATGGAACGGTGATCGGTGCACCGCAGACCTTTGATTATTTCAAATTAATTCAGGACAGGATCATCACTTTTATTGAGAACCATTCCAGAGCAGATAAAACTATGCTGGAAAAAATGATGCTTCACAAGGGAATTATCGCCAAAGATCTAGGAACGATTCTTGTTGGAAAAGAAGCGGTAGAGGCCGGATTGGCTGACGCAGTGGGTGGAATTGCAGAGAGTCTTGCCTGGCTGCATCAGAAAATAGATGAGTGAAAAACTGTTATTTAATTTAAGAACATCACTTTTCTTCTTTCGCTTTTTATGTTATGATGATATACGGCAACTTAGGCTTGAAACAAAAATAGTACAGCATGGGATTGATTTCCACAAACTATAAAGGATGTTTTGATATGGCAAATAAGAAAAAGACGACAAATGAGATAAAAAAGACAGCAAATAGTACAACAAAAATTGGGACAGGGAGAAAGGCGGTATCAAAAAGAAGCGGGCAATCTTCTTCCAGTCGAGGAAAGAAATCAACTGCGAAGAAGGGAGCATCGAAAACACAGTCTCCAGAAGGCATTCCAATGAAAAATGAGATACAGATGGTCGCTTCTTTTGGTATTATGTTGATTCTGATGCTCAGCAATTTTGGTTTTTGCGGAGCCGTGGGTAAATGGCTCAGCAGTTTTTTCTTTGGAATCTTTGGCTGCACGCAGTACGTAATGCCAATTGCCTTTTTTATGGCAGTAACAGTATTGCTTGCCAATGATTACAGTGTGTTGGCAATGAAAAAATGTATGGCTGGTTTTGTGGTATTACTTATGATTTCTTCTTTTGCCCAGCTGATGTATCCGGCAGATCAGGTTTCGGTTCATGAATTATTTTCCATTGCCATTCGCAATCATCAGGCAGGAGGTATTCTGGGAGGAGGAATCGGTCTTTTATTAAAGAGTTGGTTTGGTACTCCGGGAGCGATTGTAATTATACTCTGCATATTTCTGCTGGCCATGGTGGTTCTTACCCAACGTTCTTTCGTTGCATTTTTCCGAAATTGGATTTCTCGCTGCAAAAAGGCGATGGAACAGTGGAAAGAGGAAAGCAGACAGAGAAAAGAAGAGGCATCCAAAGAAACAGCTTCCGACAAACTTCGTGCGAAACAGTGTGAAGATAAATTAAAAGAGATTGAAGAAGAAACGATTCGAAAAAAGAAGGTGGTTTCACAAAAAAAGGAGGAAGCCAAAAAAGAATCGGTTGGACATACGTCTGAACCACGAATTCATGTTCCGTTATTCACATCCTCTGATGAAGTTAAGAAAAAAGATGAGGTAAAAGAACTGTATCCAGAAGTTTATCCATTTACTGCAGAGGATGGAAAAACGCGGGAATTTGATGGCACTTTGGATTTTAGCGCTTTCTCCTTTCAGAATGAAAAACAGGAGGAATCCTATCTTCCTCCATATAAATCAAAGGGAAATTTTGCAGTTTCCGAACTCAGCGCAACAGAGTTGATGGAGGCCGATGACCAAATCGATGAAATTGAGCTTCAAAATGAACCGGATGTGGAAATAATCTTTTCTCCTGATGAAATATCGGAAGAGGGAAAAATGCCGGAAGTATCAGAAATGGCAGAAGAGGCAGAAGTACCGAATAGGATGGATGAGCCGGAAGAGGCAGAAGTATTGCAAACAATAGAGGAACCGAAAGAGGCAGAAGTATCAAAGAATCTGGATGTGCCGGAAGGGGCAGAAACACCGGAAACAGTAGAAGAATCGGAAGGGATAGAACAATCAACGGGACTGCCGGATGTGATTGCTGTCAAGCCGGTTTCTGATGAAATTATTTCTGAAAAGAAAACAGAACAGGATATCAGGATAAACCGTGAACAGCAGCCAAAATCCGTTCCTCTCCGCCGTCCGGCCCAAAAAGATGAGTATATTTTCCCGCCTATGAACCTGCTGATAACACAGAAGCAACAGTTATCGCCGGATTATGATAAAAATTTGAAAGAAACGGCAATGAAATTACAGAGTACCCTGGAAAGTTTTGGGGTCAGAGTGACGATTACTGATATCAGCTGTGGACCGACGGTAACCCGATATGAGATGTTCCCGGAACAGGGAACGAAAGTCAGCAAGATTCTGTCGTTGACCGATGATATCAAATTGAATCTGGCAGCTTCAGATATTCGAATTGAGGCACCAATTCCTGGTAAAGCTGCTATCGGAATTGAAGTGCCGAATAAAGAAAACCTGACAGTACATTTCCGGGAGTTGATTGATAACCGGGTATTTAGAAATTATAAATCCAAACTGGCTTTTGCTGTGGGAAAAGATATTGGCGGTAAAATAGTGGTGGCGGATCTTGCGAAAATGCCGCATTTGCTGATTGCCGGTGCGACTGGTTCCGGTAAATCGGTCTGCATCAATACGTTAATCATGAGTATTTTATATAAGGCAGCACCATCTGAAGTAAAATTGATCATGATTGATCCGAAGATGGTTGAGCTTAGTACATATAATGGTATTCCTCATCTGCTGATTCCGGTAGTGACGGATCCGAAAAAAGCATCCGGGGCACTGAACTGGGCAGTGGCAGAGATGACCGACCGATATAAAAAATTTACCGAATGCAGTGTTCGTAACATTGAAGGATATAATAAAAAAGTTGATGAATTGATAGCCTCCGGTGAGGTGGATCAAGACAAGATGACAAAAATGCCGCAGATCGTCATTATCATTGATGAACTGGCAGATTTGATGATGGTTGCTCCCGGCGAAGTGGAAGATGCCATCGTGCGTCTTTCTCAGCTTGCCCGTGCGGCGGGAATCCATCTTGTGATTGCAACGCAGCGCCCATCGGTTAACGTTATCACTGGTCTTATCAAGGCCAATGTACCGTCCAGAATTGCATTTTCGGTTTCTTCCGGTGTGGACAGCCGTACCATTATTGATATGAATGGAGCGGAAAAACTTCTTGGAAAGGGAGATATGTTGTTTTATCCATCCGGTTATCAGAAACCGGTCCGGGTACAGGGCGCTTTCGTGTCAGATGCGGAAGTCAGCCGGGTTGTCGATTTCTTAAAAGAAAACGAAGACGTGGCAGTTTATGATGATAAAATCTCGGAAAAGATAGAAAATAAAATAAAAAATAGCAGTGCTTCGAAAGACAAAGATGAGTATTTTGAGGCGGCAGCCCGTTTTATCATGGAAAAAGATAAGGCAACGATCGGAATGCTCCAAAGAATGTTCAAAATCGGATTTAACCGTGCGGCAAGAATCATCGATCAGCTGGCAGAGGCTGGAATTGTCGGTCCGGAAGAGGGCACAAAGCCTAGAAAAATCCTGATGTCACCGGAACAGTTGGATCAATATTTTGAGGAATATCTGTAAGATTACTTTACGAAAATGCAAAAGTGTTGTATTATAAAATATCTTTCGGTTATGTTTTTTTCATCGTAAATAAAAAGATTACGTGGTGAAGACAGGTCGATGAAGAGAAATAAAAGGAAAAGAGATGATAAAATGGCAATAAAAATTGATGGAAAGAAAATTTCCGCAGACATCAAAGATGAATTAAAAGAACAGGTTGCGCAGATGAAAGAGCAGGGGCAGAATGTCTGTCTTGCGGTGATTCAGGTTGGAAATGATCCGGCCTCTACCGTGTATGTAGGTAATAAGAAGAAAGCCTGTGCCTATATTGGTATTGAATCAAGAGCCTTTGAACTTCCGGAAGAGACGACAGAAGCAGAACTGCTTGATTTGATTGAAAATCTTAATGGAGATGATACGGTACACGGTATTCTTGTTCAGCTTCCGATTCCGGCTCATATAGATGAGAAGAAGGTGATCGATGCCATTTCCCCGAAAAAGGATGTGGATGGTTTCCATCCGGCAAGCGTAGGTGCACTTTCCATTGGTGAACCGGGATTTGTATCCTGTACTCCGGCAGGAATCATTCAGCTTTTAAAGAGAACCGGCATTGAAATCGAAGGAAAAGAATGTGTGGTTGTGGGACGAAGCAATATTGTCGGTAAGCCGATGGCAATGCTTCTTCTGCGTGAGAATGGAACCGTGACGATCTGCCATTCCAGAACACACGATTTAAAGGAAGTTTGCAAACGGGCAGATATTCTGGTGGCAGCCATCGGAAAACCGAAATTTTTCGATGATTCTTATGTGAAAGATGGTGCGGTTGTCATTGATGTCGGTATCCATCGTGATGAGAATAATAAGCTGTGTGGTGATGTGGACTACGACAAAGTAGTGGATAAAGTCAGTGCAATCACGCCGGTTCCGGGTGGAGTTGGACCTATGACCATCGCCATGTTAATGAATAACTGCGTAGAAGCAGCGTTGAGGATGAACGATTAGATGAAAAAAGTATTATTTATTTCTCTTGGCTGTGATAAGAATCTGGTGGACAGTGAAAAGATGCTGGGCCTTCTGAATGAGAGCGGGTATGTGATCGTGGAGGAGGAAGCAGAAGCAGATGCCATTGTGGTAAATACCTGTTGTTTTATTCACGATGCCAAAGAAGAGAGTATTGAGACGATTCTTGAGATGGCTGTCTGGAAGCAGAATGGAAGTCTGAAGGCGCTGGTTGTAACAGGATGTCTTGCACAGCGGTATCAAAGTGAGATTGAAGAAGCAATTCCTGAGGTGGATGCCGTGATTGGGACAACCGGATATACAGAAATCGTGAAGGTGCTTGACCAGTTACTGGAACAGGATGATTCTGACAGAAAAGCGGATTCGCTTCTTACCTGCTGTCCGTCCATTGATCTTCTTCCGGCATCCTTAAGTGATAAGAGAGTGGTCACAACAGGCGGTTATACTGCTTATCTTAAGATTGCGGAAGGCTGTAATAAAAGATGTACTTACTGTGTTATTCCGTATATTCGGGGAAAATATCGCAGTTTTCCGATGGAGGATCTGCTGGACGAGGCAGGAAGACTGGCACAGAGCGGTGTGAAGGAACTGATTCTCATTGCACAGGAGACAACGGTTTACGGGATGGATCTTTATGGAAGAAAGGCTTTGCCGGAACTGCTTCGGAAACTTTGTCAGATTGAAGGGATTACGTGGATTCGGATTCTATACTGTTATCCGGAGGAAATTACCGACGAACTTATCGCAGTGATTCGGGAAGAAGAGAAAATCTGTCATTACCTTGATATTCCAATCCAGCACAGTGAAGACAGAATTCTTCGAAAGATGGGGCGTAAAACCAATCGGGCAGAACTTACTGCTCTTGTTGAGAAACTTCGTCGTGAGATTCCGGATATTATTTTGAGAACTACTTTGATCACAGGTTTTCCGGGCGAGACAGAAGAAGATTTTGAGAATATGCTTGATTTTGTGGATGAGATGGAATTTGACCGCCTGGGTGTATTTCCATATTCTCCGGAAGAGGGTACGAAAGCTGCTGAGATGGAGGATCAGGTACCGGATGAGGTAAAGGAAAAGCGCAGGGATGCCATTATGGAACTGCAGCAGGAGATTTCTGCAGAAGCCGCAGCAGATAAAGTAGGAGAAGAAATGTCCGTTCTGATTGAAGGATATTTATATGAAGAAGATATTTACATTGGAAGAACCTATATGGATGCGCCTAAAGTGGACGGAAATGTTTTCATTCGTTCCGAAGAGGAAATGATGTCAGGAGATATTGTTCCGGTATGTATTACAGGTGCTAATGAATATGATTTGATGGGAGATGTTATATATGCAGATGAATTTACCGAATAAATTAACGATACTCAGAGTGATAATGATTCCGTTTTTTGTATTTTTTATGTTGGTAAGCCCTTCTCTGGTGCCACATGAGATTGCAAAATGGGTTGCACTGATCCTTTTCTGTGTGGCAAGTATCACCGATTTTCTGGATGGACACATTGCCAGAAAAAACAATCTGGTTACCAATTTTGGGAAGTTTATGGATCCTCTGGCAGACAAAATGCTGGTGTCTTCTGCGTTTATCTGTCTGATCGTGAGCAGACCGGAAAGTATGCCGGCTTGGATCGTGATCGTGATCATTGCCAGAGAGTTTGTTATCAGTGGTTTCCGTCTGATTGCCAGCGATAATGGTGTTGTGATTGCAGCTAGCTATTGGGGTAAATTTAAGACAAATTTCCAGATGTTTGCGATCATCTTATTAATTGCCGATCTGGGCGGTCCGGTTGTACATGTGATTGAGCAGGTATTGGTTTATATCGCTCTTATCCTGACAATCGTATCCCTGGTAGATTACCTTGCAAAAAATATTGATGTGCTGAAAGAGGGAGGAGCGGAAAAATAATGAGTTCCGGCCGGAGAATTGAAGAAGAACCAATTGAAAAGAAAATTGAGCGTGTCCTTCGCCATCGTGGTCTGAGTGTGACAACAGCAGAATCCTGTACCGGTGGTTTGATTGCCGGTACCCTGGTTAATGCAGATGGCATTTCACAGGCGTTCAAAGAAGGATATATCACATATTCCAATGAAGCAAAGATGAAGCTTCTCGGAGTGAAAGAGGAAACTCTGCAGAAGTTTGGGGCGGTTTCCCGTGAAACTGCCATTGAAATGGCTGAAGGGGCTGCCGTTGCTGCGGGAGCCGATGTTGCAGTTGCAGCAACAGGGATTGCCGGACCAGGCGGAGGAACAGAAGAAAAACCGGTCGGTCTTGTATACATCGGATGTACCGTTGAAGGACAGACGGTTGTGAAACGTTGCTTTTTTGGAGGCGACCGAAATGAAGTCCGTCACAAGGCAGTAAAAGAAGCGCTGGAGATTCTGTATTGCCAGCTGTTAACTGCTTTATAATTGAATGAAAAGGAGAGAGCTGTCGCACTAAAAACGATGCGAAGCTTTCGGAATAACAATGCGGAAATCGTTCCCTTACATTTGTATGATCGTGCGCGTACTTCGCTCTGAAAAGTCATAGCACACCATGAAAGGGAATGGTTTCCGCTTTCTTTTGTTGTTGAAGTTGCACTTTTCTTTTGGAGCGACAATGCCCATAGGCTTGGAATGGTGAAAAACATATAGAAAACCAGTCTTTTTCCAAGAAAAATGTTGATATGGATAAATATGGAAAAATTATGCGGTTTCTGTGAAAAATTACTTGATTTTTTGAGTTAATTGATATAGTCTATATAACACAAGGTTTTACAAAAGAGGCGGGTGATAGATGATGTTTATTGAGATAGATTTTAATAGTTCGGAAGCCATCTATATTCAGCTTCGGAATCAGATTGTGATGGAGATTGCACAACATAAACTGCATGATGGAGATTCTCTTCCGTCAGTTCGCAATCTGGCGAATCTGCTCGGAGTGAATATGCATACGGTGAATAAGGCATATGCCATGCTTCGGGAAGAAGGATATCTGAAACTGGATCGTCGAAAAGGTGCTGTGATTTCCGTGGAGAAGAATAAAAAAGAGGATGAGATGGACAAGATCAATAATTATATGCAGATGATCGTTGCCCATGCAATTTGCAAAGAGATCAGCAAGGAGGAGATGAAACAGATGATTGGAGAGATGTATGATACATTTCTTCTATAAAAGATGGAAAGTGAGGATTCTATGAATAAAGAGTTTAACATATATGCATCTCAGGCTCTGAAGAGAGCCGAAGAAGATGCGAGAGATTGTCATCAGAAATATATTGGAACAGAGCATATCATTCTGGGGCTGTTATCTCAGGACAACTCGATGGCCGGGAAAGTGCTTCACGAGAACGGAATTGATTACAAGACATTTTTTGATACCGTTCTGGGACAGTCAGCTGCGTTGGGAGATAATGAAAAGACTGCTTTTACGGGATACAGCCCCAAGGCAAAAGTGGTGATTGAGAACAGTGAGCAGGAAGCCGACCGTTTTGGTTCTGAGAAGATTGGAACGGAACATTTGCTGCTCGCTTTGTTAAAAGAGACAGATTGTATTGCCACCCGCCTTTTGAAAGGGTTGAATGTGAATCTGAAAAGGATGTTTGTGGATATCCTGGTCACACTCGGTGTAGATACAGCAAGAGCACAGAAAGAATATCAGCTGGCAACAGGGCAGAAGAAGCAGAAACATTCCTCTCTGACAGATGCATATTGTGAAGATTTGACGCAGAAAGTCAGAGATGGTAAGCTGGATACTATTGTTGGCCGCAAGGAAGAGTTGCAGAGAGTGATTCAGATCCTGAGCAGGAGAACCAAGAACAGTCCCTGTCTGGTGGGTGAGCCGGGTGTTGGAAAGACTGCCATTGTAGAAGGACTTGCTCAGTGGATCGTGCGGGAAGAAGTTCCGGAGATGCTCAAAGATAAAAAAGTAATGACGCTGGATCTTCCGGGGATGATTGCCGGATCCAAATACAGAGGAGAGTTTGAGGAGCGTATCAAGGGACTTCTGGAAGAAGTGATGATGAGGGGAGATATTCTTTTATTTGTGGACGAGATTCATACGATGATCGGAGCCGGCGGTGCAGAAGGTGCGATTGACGCATCGAATATTATGAAACCGTTTCTTGCCAGAGGGGAGATTCAGCTGATTGGGGCTACGACCAGAGAAGAATATCGGAAATATATCGAAAAGGATGCTGCCTTTGAGCGGAGATTCCAACCGGTAACGGTAGAAGAGCCGACCGTAGAGGAGACTATTGCCATTTTGAATGGTTTAAAAGGGCAATATGAGAAACATCATCATGTACATTATACAGCGGCAGCTATCGATGCTGCTGTGAACCTGTCCAAGCGATATATCAGTGACCGTTTTCTGCCGGATAAGGCCATTGACGTGATGGATGAAGCAGCTTCCAAAAAGAAAGTCGGACTGTTTACCATGCCGGATGAGATAAAGGAGTTAGAAACTCAGATTTCCAGATATGCCCTCCGGAAAGAAGAGGCATTGATGGAAGGCAATCTTCGAAAAGCCAAGATGAATAACACAAAGCAGCAGAAAGCTGTCGCCCGGATGGAAGAATGGAAAGCACAGTGGGAAGAAGAGAAAACATCGAAAAATATCACTGTCACGGAGAATGATATGGCAGAAGTTGTCTCTTCCTGGACGAAAATTCCTGTGACCAGGCTTAATAAGACGGAGAGTCAGAGATTACTCTCCCTGGAGACTGAATTGAAGAAAAGAGTAATCGGGCAGGACGAGGCAGTTGTGACTCTTGCAAAGGCAATTAAAAGAGGGCGAGTAGGGATGAAAGACCCGAAACGTCCGATCGGTTCTTTTATGTTCCTGGGACCTACAGGTGTCGGAAAGACAGAACTTTGTAAAGCGTTGGCAGAGGCATTGTTTGGGGATGAGAATGCTATGATTCGGGTTGATATGTCTGAATATATGGAGAAACACAGTGTGTCCAAACTGATTGGTTCCCCTCCTGGATATGTGGGATATGAAGAAGGCGGTCAGCTCAGCGAACAGGTGAGAAGACACCCATATTCGGTACTGTTATTTGATGAGATCGAGAAAGCCCATGGAGATGTGTTTAACATTTTGCTTCAGGTTCTGGATGATGGGCAGATTACCGATTCAAACGGAAGAAGAGTCGATTTCAAAAATACGGTTATCATCATGACTTCCAATGCCGGAGCGCAGCGCATTATGACCCCTAAGAATCTGGGATTTGCGAGAGAGTCCAATGCGGTAAAAGACCATGAGCAGATGAAGAATAAAGTAATGGAAGAAGTGAAACAGATCTTTAAACCGGAATTTTTGAACCGTATTGACGGGGTTCTGGTGTTCCATACGTTAGAAAAAGAGCAGCAGAGACAGATTGTAAAACTTCTTCTTAAAGCATTGACTGACAGAGTGGAAGAAACACCGGGATTTCATCTTACGTTCTCAGAAGATGTTGTAGATTATATTCTTGATAACGGATATAACCCATTATATGGTGCCCGACCGCTTCGACGAACGATTCAGAATGAGATTGAAGATTACCTTGCAGATGAATACCTTCAGGGACATATTAAAAAGGACAGTAATATTAGATTGATTCTGTCTGAAGGAAATATTGCCATAGAAGATTAATACCGACTCTTATCTCAGAGGGAAATTAAATTGTTTTCTTTAGGTTTGCGATAGAAATATTCATTAAAATTTAATATGTTTTTGGTAGAATAATTGTCGTATTTCCTGTATAATCAAAGTATCCTGAGAGGAAGATATGTCAGGTGATTGACTCGGAAAAATGGGCGAGATACATTTTTCTTCAGATGTAGGAGGATATATTATGGCTAACGTAAAAGAATTACTGAGAACAGAAGAGAATGGAACCATCAGTTTTGGTGACTATAGTCTGGAAGCTAAGACAAAACTGGCAGACTTCAAGTTCGAGGATAATACATATAAAGTAAAGACTTTTAAAGAAATCACCCGTCTTGAAAAGAATGGTGGAGTTATCTATGAATCGGTTCCGGGAACCGCAGTGCACGAATACAAAGAAACAGAAAGACAGATTGCCTTTATTGTAGAGGCGTTGGATGACATTCATATCACATTGGAAGTGGAACCGGAGAAGGAATATAAGGTATATGTAGATGACACAAACATTGGTAAGATGAGATCTTCCCTTGGGGGAAAGATTGATTTCAGTATTGAACTGAACGAAGGAGAGACAGCCAAGGTGCAGGTAGTGAAATTATAAGTAAGATAAGAAAAAAGGCCGTAAGGCCTTTTTTCATGTAACAGGAAGGAAAGAGTATGGCAAAAACAAAAACGGTTTTTTTCTGCAAAGAATGTGGATATGAAACAGCAAAATGGCTGGGACAATGTCCGGGCTGTCATCAATGGAACACGCTGGTAGAAGAAAAAGTCGGGCCGGCATCTGGTAAAAAGATGGTACGGGCCGGAAATCGGCCGAAGATGACAGGATTGTTTGAAGTATCCATGGAAGAGGAAGACAGAATGAGTTCCGGGATTCCGGAACTGAATCGGGTTCTTGGGGGTGGAATTGTAAAAGGTTCCCTTGTGCTTGTCGGTGGAGATCCGGGAATCGGCAAATCCACATTGCTTCTCCAGATATGTCGTAATCTTGCCAATGAAGGAAAGAAAATCGTCTATGTGTCAGGAGAGGAATCTTTAAAACAGATTAAAATGCGGGCAGACCGTCTGGGAGGATTTGAAAAGGAAGTATATCTTCTTTGTGAGACAGATATCGATGCAGCAGCGGAAGCCATTCGTGAGAGCAGACCGGATATGGTGGTAGTGGATTCGGTTCAGACCATGTCCAGTGAGCAGGTGACTTCTGCGGCAGGAAGTGTGAGTCAGGTCAGAGAAGTAACCTCTGTTCTGATGCAGCTTGCAAAGGAAGAAGGAATTGCTATTTTCATCGTAGGTCATGTGACAAAAGAAGGCGTGGTGGCAGGACCGAAGACTCTGGAGCATATGGTAGATACGGTTTTATATTTTGAAGGAGAGCAGAATGCCGTTTATCGTATTCTTCGCGGAGTGAAAAATCGATTTGGATCCACCAATGAAATCGGCGTTTTTGAGATGAAAGAAAAAGGGCTTTATGAAGTTACCAATCCTTCCCAGGTCATGCTGGATGGAAGACCTTTGGATGCCTCCGGTTCTGTAGTGGTCTGTTCCATGGAGGGAACCCGACCATTACTTATTGAAATACAGGCACTGGTTTCACCAACCAGCTTTAATATGCCAAGAAGAACTTCTGTTGGTATTGATTATAATCGCGTCAACCTCCTACTGGCGGTTCTGGAGAAAAAGGCGGGAATGCAGCTGGGAGGATGTGATGCCTATGTGAATCTCGCTGGAGGAATGCGACTTGGTGAGCCTGCCATTGATTTGGGAATTATCTGTGCCATTATTTCCAGTTACCGCAATCTTCCCGTACATCCGGGAACCATGATTTTTGGTGAGGTAGGGCTTACTGGCGAAGTGAGAGGAGTCAGTTATGTGGAGCAGCGTCTGACAGAAGCTGTCAAGATGGGGTTTACCCGCTGTATTCTTCCGAAAACCAATGAAGAATCCCTCGGAGAAAAGATAAAAAATCAGATTCAGATTTTAGGTGTATCCAATATCAGAGAAGTTATTGAAATTCTGTAAGCTCAGCAGCAAAACTGAGATAAAAATCAAATGGGGGATTCCCTTGCGTGGAGAATCACCCTGTGTTATACTAAAATTCAATTGTTTGCAACATTTCGGAATATGGCAGATGCCGTCAGAACATGATTGCAATGATGATTAGAAAGATCCCTGTATACGGAGGAAAAGAAATGTTTAGTTTTGATTACGTTAAAAAAGCAGACCCGGAAATTGCTGCAGCAATGACAGCAGAACTGGGACGTCAGAGAGAGAATCTGGAATTGATTGCTTCCGAGAACATAGTATCTGAAGCGGTTATGGCAGCTATGGGAAGCCATTTGACAAACAAATATGCAGAAGGGTATCCAGCCAAAAGATATTATGGCGGATGTCAGCATGTGGATGTGGTAGAGAATCTTGCCATTGAGAGAGCCAAAGAATTATTTAGATGTGAATACGCAAATGTGCAGCCTCATTCCGGAGCTCAGGCAAATATGGCAGTATTTTTTGCTGTGATGGAAGTCGGTGACACATACATGGGTATGAATTTGGACCACGGCGGACATCTGACACACGGAAGTCCTGTCAATATGTCAGGAAAGAATTATAACTGTGTACCTTATGGGGTTAATGATGACGGTGTGATCGATTATGATGAAGTAAGAAGAATCGCACTGGAGTGTCAGCCGAAGATGATTATTGCCGGTGCCAGCGCATATGCAAGAAAGATTGATTTCAAGAAAATGCGTGAAATTGCCGACGAAGTGGGAGCAGTTCTCATGGTAGATATGGCACATATTGCCGGTCTGGTGGCAGCAGGCCTTCACGAAAGCCCGATTCCATATGCTCATGTGACAACAACAACAACCCACAAAACTCTTCGTGGACCTCGTGGCGGATTGATTCTGTCCAGTGAGGAAGTAAATAAAAAATATAATTTTAATAAGGCAATCTTCCCTGGAATTCAGGGCGGTCCTCTGATGCATGTGATTGCAGCCAAGGCTGTATGCTTTAAAGAAGCATTATCACCGGAATTCAAAGAATACCAGGCTCAGATTATCAAGAATGCCAATGCTCTCGCTAATGCACTTATGGAACGTGGATTCGATATTGTTTCCGGTGGAACAGATAATCATCTGATGCTTGTTGATTTAAGAAAAATGGATCTTACAGGAAAAGATATGGAGAAATTACTGGATTCCGTACACATCACCTGCAACAAGAATACAGTACCAAATGATCCGAAATCTCCATTTGTTACAAGTGGTCTGAGAATCGGTACTCCAGCTGTAACATCTCGTGGACTTAAAGAAGATGATATGGTTCAGATTGCCGAAGCAATCAAACTTGCCATCATCGATGGCAAGCTGGAAGAAGCAGATGCGATCGTAAAAGAACTGACAGATAAATATCCTCTTTATAAGGATGCAGAACTGTAATAAGACAAAAATATAATTACCTGAGATAAAACAGGCTCCGAAAAAGAAGGACGATTACTTCTTTTCGAAGCCTGTTTTTTCATTAGAATCCTAACGGTTCTCCCACTAAGATTACTTTGATTCGATCAGGATCTCTGGACATTCTTTTGGTTACAAAATCTGCACAGATGGAATCACCTGAAGTACAATCTTTACAAAAACCAGTCAGAGCACATGGTGTCTTAAGACCAAGACGGATACAGTTTGGTGAACAGGCATAGTCACGAATTCTTTCGTATGCAGTATCTACAGTTGGAACCATTTTGTTCATGCTCACAACAACAATCACATGTTTTGGTCCAAAGGTAAGGCAGCTCACCCGGTTGCCGGTACCGTCAATATTGACCAGTTCCCCATCTTTTGTAAAAGCGTTGGAACTCATCAGATAATAATCGGCAAGAACAGACTGAGCATGGCACTGGCGTTTTTCTTCCATGGTTTTTGCCAACGAGCGGTCGATAAAATGATATTCACCAGGATGCTCTTTCACATAGGAAAGAAGACCAATTTCCTCAACGGAAACAGAACCGCCATTAGCAACAACGGATCCTTTTTCCATCAGAGAGAGGGCTTTTGCAAGAGCGTCTTCTTTTGTCGCACAATAAAATGCTTCAAAATTACGTTTTTTCATGGCTTGTATCACATGATTTGCCTGAATTTCCAGAGCAGTTTCTTTTGGTGTCATAGATAATCCTCCTTAGATATTTTCTGGGGCGTATCTGATTCACATTGTACACTTCCATATGTAAAGAAGTTTGCCAATTTCGTCCCCAATTTTTAATAGTATATCACTTTTTTTCCAGAGAGAAAAGGCCGGATGGCGGTTCTTGAAAAGAAAGAATCTATATGTTATAGTAACAAAAGTCATTTTTTCGATGATATATTTCCAGGAGGTGACAGGATGAAAAAGTTAATACTGGCAGAGAAACCCTCTGTGGCAAAAAATATCGCCGATGCCACCAATGCGGTGAGAAAAAATGGATATTTTGAAGGAAATGAATATATCATCACATGGGCATTTGGACATTTATTACAGCTCTATGATGCGAAAGATTATGATCCGGAGATGAAAACATGGCGAATGGATAAATTTCCATATATTCCAGAGCAATTTCATTATAAATTAAAAACAGATGGGAAAAATAAAGATAAGGCAGATGCCGGAGTGGTAAGACAGATGAATATCATAAAGCAGCTTGCCGACAGACCGGATGTGGAAGGAATTATTTCTGCCACCGATGATGACCGGGAAGGGCAGATTATAGCGGATGAGATTTTTCTATATCTGAAACCACAAAAACCGGTGGAGAGGATTCTTCTCAACGAATGGACGGCAGATGAAGTGAACAGAGGTCTCCAGAATCTAAAGCCCAATGAACAGATGCAATCTCTGCAGGATGCGGGCTTTGGTCGACAGATCGCAGACTGGCTAATCGGTATTAATCTGACTTCGGTAGCAACTTTGAAATGTCGCGGTAAAAAGAATCGTCTTCTTAATATTGGACGGGTGTTGATGCCGACGCTTAAGATTATTTACGATAGAGATAAAGAAATTGCCGACTTTAAAGTAACGAAATATTATAAGCTGAAAGGAACCTTTGAAACGAAAGAACGGCATATATTTGACGGCATTTATTACATTGGAGACAATGAAAAATTTGACAGTCCCGATGAACTCGAAAAACTGCGCCAGCAGATAGAAGGCAGGATGGCGAAGATCGTTTCCAAAAAAGTAAGTAAAAAGAAAGAATATGCCCCATATCTTTTTAATCTGTCTAATCTTCAAGGGCATATCACCAGCAAATATAAAGGCTGGACATCCGATAAAGTGCTGAAGACAGCGCAGGACTTATATGAGAAAAAATTGATCACTTATCCGAGAACAGCCAGTGTTGTTCTGGATGAAAGTTTGATAGGAAGGACGAAAAAAGTGCTGGAAATCCATCAATCATCTAGTCCTTTTGCAGATCAAATGAAATTTCATACTTCAAAACGAATTTTTGACAGCAAAAAAGTGGAAAGTCATTCAGCGATCATTCCTACTTATATGGTGCCGAAAAATTTAAGTGATTCGGAACGAATCGTGTATGAGGCAGTAAGAAATCGATTCCTTGCACAGTTTATGCCGATTGCAGTGGCGGAAGATACTGTGTTGCACCTCAAAGTTTTACAAGAATCTATGCCCGGAGAAAGCAAACAAATACCTGATACTTTGGAGTTTGATGACTCAATTCCGGGAGATTTTGTGGCAAAGGGAAAAATCCAGCTTGAAGCAGGCTGGAAGCAGCTTGAAGGCATTGATTCTAAGGAAGTGATACTTCCCAATGTCAAGAAAGACGATGTGGTAAAGATAACAAAAGCGGAAGTCAATGAGGTGGAACGAAAACCTCCGAAACCACACACAGAAAAAACCTTACTTCGAGTGATGGAAACCTGTGGAAAGAAATATGAAGAAAAAGATGACCAGGAGATGATGATGGCCATCCTGAGCGGTTTCAGTATTGGAACGCCAGCTACAAGAGCAGAAACCATCAAGAAGTTAAAAGATGCCGGATATATTAAGGCAAAGGGGAAAAGTTTGAGCTGTACTGAGCTGGGCAGAAATCTGGTGGAGACTTTTCCTGCTAGGGAACTATTTGACCTGGAGTATACCGGCCGTCTGGAGAAAACACTTTCTGATATTGAAAGGAAAAAACATACCAAGGCAGAATTCCTGTCTTTCGTAGAGAATTTTGTAAGAGAGTCTGTGGAGAAAATAAAAGCAGACACTACATTTGGAACAGAGCCGGGGGCGACGCCGATTCATGCAGTGCCGGTGGGCAAATGTCCTGAATGCGGAGCGGATGTGATAGAAAGTGAGAAAGCTTTTGGATGTTCCGCATGGAAATCCGGATGTAAATTTACAATCTGGAAAAATGATTACTATATTCAGTCCTTTGGAAAAAAAGTGACGTATGAGATGGTAAAGATTCTTCTGGAACACGGGAAAGTCGGTTTTCATGGCTGTGTGAGCAAAAAAGGAAACAAGTTTTCGGCTTATTTTTATTATGAAAAAAATCAAGAAACCGGAAGATATCAGTGGAGACTCGAATTTATTGATCCGCGACAGTTGGCAGAAAAACGAAAGGAAGCACAGGAAGCAGCGAGAAATTCAGGAAAAGATCAGTAAATGCGGAGAATAGAGATTGATTCCCGGAAAAACCTTTGTTACAATGTAACTGTGCAGATTTGAGAAAGGAGAGACTGCTTTGCAGTCGAGATAACGAGAATGAAACGTTTGGAAAATAAAACATTATTTCAACATTTAGATAAAACTATTGCCAGTGTCTTATTTGAGGAGAATACTTATCCATGGGAAGTTCTTCCAAAAATCAGTGATTTTATTCTGGAAATCGGAATGCTTTTATCCAAGGATGAATATGAAGAGATAAAGGAGAATGTCTGGGTGTCGAAAACAGCGGTCGTAGCCCCAACCGCATACATAAAAGGGCCTGCGATCATCGGACAGGGAGCGGAGATTCGTCATTGTGCATTCATTCGCGGAAATGCAATCGTAGGCGAGAATGCCACGGTCGGCAATTCCACAGAGCTTAAGAATGTGATTTTGTTTGATAAGGTTCAGGTTCCTCATTATAATTATGTGGGAGATTCCATTCTTGGATATAAATCCCATATGGGTGCCGGATCTATCACCTCCAATGTGAAGTCAGATAAAAAACTGGTAGAAATCAAGATGGATGACGTGAAGATTGAGACCCGGATGAAAAAAGTTGGTGCGATTCTCGGTGATTATGTGGAAGTAGGTTGCGGATCGGTACTTAATCCGGGAAGCATCATTGGACGGCACACCAATATTTATCCGTTATCCAGTGTTCGAGGATATGTCAGTGATTATTCTATATACAAGAATCAGAACGAAATTGTTATGAAGGATGAATATTAGACTGGAGATATCAGATGAAAACCAATTATAAAAGGACAGGACTGCTTTTTCTTCTTTGTATTCTGGTTCTCGGCGGTTTGACCGGGTGTAAACCATCAAAAGAAAAAGTGCTTTCTTCTAGTTATTATAAAGAGTTAAAGAAGGAAAAACAGGAACTGGAAAAAGAAAATGAAAAACTGAAAGAAGAGGCAGAGACAACAAAAGGATTGACTGCTGACGAGCAAAGAGCAGTAGATTATCTTGACAGGATAGCCAGGGATCGCTTGGTCAAACTGGAAGTAGGTTATGCCGATAACATGGAGAACAGTGAATTTGTGGAAGACGAGGCAGCCTTTTCCCTTGCGACGGCAATTGCCAGAAGAGCAGATCTCACCGGTAAATATTCCCCGGATGAGATTGAAAAGAAATACGGCCCTGGTTATGAGTACATTTTGTATGACGAAGATAATGCAGTGTATGAGATTAAAGTATACAGCGGTAATTATGTAGTGTTTACAGATTTGCCGGATAATGTGTATTATGCCTATAATGCATCGGCATTGGGAGATGCATTCCTGAATTACAGAGATGGATATCCGAATTCCAATCTTCTGCACCGTCTGGCAGACTGTTCTGTCATTACTGATCAGGAAGGAAATTATTATGAAGGAGATACTGCATATACAGTAGCCAATCTGATCAATCATATGGATAAGACCAAGACCAGCAGAGATAAGGCTGAGGAAGACTGGAAAGAGAATGTTAAGAGCAAAAAGAAGGTGGAAGAAGGATCCTATGAGCCGGTTTCCGTTGTATACACATTTTATCATCATGGAAATAAAATGATTCTGACGATATACGACAAATATTACAGCATTGAGAATATGGATGGAAAGAAAACCTGGTACAAAGCAGAAAAAGATGCGGTAAAGGAACTGAAAAAGGTGTTCACAGAAGTGCAGAAAGTCAATCAGCTTGAAGAGGAAACAGCCGGAACAACCACGGAGACGACCGCTGAAGAAGAACAGGATATGGAATATTCCCATGCCAGTGAGATTCAGGCAGAGAGTATGATGGAATCAGAAGATGAATAATGAATAAAGGAATCCGGTGAAAATCTGCCGGATTCTTTTTTCGTGACAAAAAAATAACACAAATCGAAAAAAAGTATAGACTAAATGATAATTTTATGAGAAAATAACATACTGTGAGGACAATTGTCTTGGCTTAGGGATTACATAACTCGCCCGCGAATCTGATTATTATTCGCGATGGATAAGTCATTCACAAGAACAAATCAATTTATACCGAAAGGAGTATTAACATGATTATTTCACAAGAAGTAGAAAAAATGTGTCCAGTAGCTCAGGGCGTACATCACGGAGCTGCTCCTATCCCAGAAGAAGCAAAATGGGTACAGGCAAAAGAAGTAAAAGATATCTCTGGTTTTACACACGGTATTGGCTGGTGTGCTCCTCAGCAGGGTGCATGTAAATTAACTCTTAATGTAAAAGAAGGTATCATTCAGGAAGCATTAGTAGAAACAATCGGATGTTCCGGTATGACTCATTCTGCAGCTATGGCTTCAGAAATCTTACCAGGATTAACCGTTATGGAAGCATTAAATACTGACCTTGTATGTGATGCTATCAATACAGCAATGCGTGAATTATTCTTACAGATCGTATACGGACGTTCTCAGTCTGCATTCTCCGAAGACGGACTTCAGATCGGTGCCGGTCTTGAAGATTTAGGTAAAGGTTTAAGATCTCAGGTTGGTACAATGTATGGAACACTCCAGAAAGGACCTCGTTACCTTGAGATGGCAGAAGGCTATGTTACAGGAATCGCACTGGACGCTGACGATTTAATCATTGGATACAAATTCGTAAGCCTTGGAAAGATGACAGATTTCATCAAGAAAGGTGACGATCCTAACACAGCATGGGAGAAAGCTTCAGGACAGTACGGCCGTGTTGATGATGCTGTTAAGATCATCGACCCTAGAACAGACGAAGTTATTGGTTAATCAGGAGGTAGAGAATAATGGCATTATTTGAATCATATGAAAGAAGAATTGACCAGATCACTGCGGTTTTAGAAAAATATGGAATCGCTTCTTTAGAAGAAGCAGAAAAAATCACAAAAGACGCTGGTCTTGACGTATACAACCAGATCAAAGGCATTCAGCCAATCTGTTTCGAGAACGCTTGCTGGGCATACATCGTAGGTGCAGCAATCGCAATCAAAAAAGGTGCTCGTAAAGCATCCGAAGCAGCTGCAGCAATCGGTGAAGGTCTTCAGGCTTTC
>JAQYIU010000064.1 GCA_028721415.1 Lachnospiraceae bacterium
AGCTTCTGTTTTTCTCCACCAGACAGTTTGTTGATATAACTCTTTTTCAAATCAGACAATCCAAACGAATGCAATAATTCTTTGTAATCTGATGGCTTTTTATACAAAGAAGCATACTCAATGCAGGCTTCTTCCACCGTCATCATATTCTGATACTCGGTATGCTGAAGTTGAACCCCAACTTTTTCAAATACCTTTTTTCTGTGTTTTACTGCATCCATTCCAAGTATCGTTGCATTTCCCTCGTCTGGACATTTCAGTCCCAAAATCAAGTCAATCGTAGTACTTTTTCCTGCTCCATTATGACCAAGCAGCGCAAACACCTCACCCTTATTCACTTCGAAAGAAAAGTCATTTATTACTTTTCTTCCCGAAAATGATTTTGTGAGGTTATTCACTTGAATACATAGTTCGTTCATAAAAAAATCCTCCTTGTTATCTTCACAAGAAGGATTCTATCATCTCCCCTAAAGGGGAGAGTCAATAGTATATTTATTCTTTTTACTTGTATCTACACCACACAGTATGGTCTGCCCACTGAGGATCGAGCAAAAGCCAAGAGGCACTAATGCCCCTTATGCTTTTTTCTTTTCTTTTGCTGTTTCAGTTCAAACATTCGCAGTTGATCCTCTTCTCTTTTCTCGCAGCTTCTCACTTTATGCTCCTGCTTGTTCTGTTCCTGTTGTAACTTCAGCGCCTGTTGCGACTTTGTTCCAATGCCTGTTTCTTGCATCTGTTTTTTTGCTTCACGCTGTATACGTTTCTGATTTCTTTTTGTCTCCTTTACAACAGTATCAACAGCCGGTCTGAATTTCAAACTGAAATAGTATCTTTGAATATATTCCTGTATTTCGTAATCTTTTGGCTCTGCACCAAAAGTCACCTTTGCTACAGTCAACTTACCATTTTCGATGCGTTCACTGAATTAGCTGCTTTTGGTAATACAACAGAAAACTGTATTATTCCAAAAGTGTAAATGGTAAACATAGTTTTGTCATTAATAATTACAGAAATAAAAAGGCTATTCGATCTCTTAATTTTATCGAATAGCCTTTTTATAAATATCGTTTATTTTACTTCTACAAGTTCAATTTTGAAATTAAGTTCTTTTCCAGCCATTTCATGGTTGGCATCCAGAGTAATCATTGTCTCATCTTTGGCTGTAACTTTCACTGGGATTGGTTGTCCCATTGCATTGGTCAGGTACACCTGTTGTCCAACTGTCAGGTCTTCTGATCCTGGAAGTTGTGCAATCTCAATGGTCAGAATTGCATTTGGATCTGGCATACCATAGGCGTCTTCCGGCATAAGATGAACATCCACAATCTGGCCAACTTCCATATCAGCAACTGCAGCGTCAAATCCCTTGATCATCATGCCGGCACCACAAACGAATTCCAGTGGTTCACCTCTGTCGTAAGAAGAATCAAACTGAGAACCATCGTTAAAGGTACCTTTATAGTGTACAAAACAGGTTTTTCCTACATTTTTTCCTTCCAAAGTGCTTTGGTTTCCGCAACCGCCACAGGTGTGTCCTCCGGCATGTCCACCACATCCGTGATCACCGCAGGAATGACCCTCTTCATGATCGTGATGATTACAGTTGGCTCCCGTGGAGACCAGTTCCCCTTTTAAATAAGATTCGACTACTTCATCTGTGTTTCCTGCTGCGCCTGCTACTAAAGTGATTCCAGCTTCCGACAGTGCATTCTGAGCTCCTCCACCGATACCGCCGCAGATAAGTACTTCGATGTCTTCTTCTGCAAGAAGGCCTGCTAATGCACCATGACCGATCCCGTTGGAGCCAATCACTTCACTGGAAACAACCTGATTATTTTCAACTTCATATACTTTAAAATTTTCTGTTCTTCCAAAATGCTGGAATACTTCTCCGTTATCGTATGTTACTGCAATTTTCATTTTCTATCCTCCAAATTATTGTTTTTATATAATCTGATACATCTTAACATAGATTTCAATAAATCTCCACAAAAAATCTTGAAAGACTTAATTTCGTCTTTCAAGATTTTTCAGTGATATCAATCATTTTTCAGTTTTCGAATAATAATTCCGAAAAATTTAGACATTAAAGGAATATATGTCACAGTAAAAACACTTCCGGCAACAGCACAGGTGATCTTTTTATGTTTGGGGCTGATCACCGTACCAATAATAACACCAATGGCACAAAGGCAAAATTTCAGTAAGGCGAGGTCTTTCCATGTGCATTCATTAATATATTCGTCGGCAATGGTTAATAGGTTTTTCATATATTATCCTCCATCTCTTCTTTTACTTTATTATACCATTGAAAAGAAGGGAATTAAATGATAATAATATGCGATTTCTACCATGGTTTCGTCTGCTCGTGTATCGAGCCATACCATAATATTATTCAAGGCTTCCCCGTTTTCATCTACCAGTAAACAGGAAGATCTTTGTACTGAGAAACTTACTGCTGCAATCTCATCTGGATTTACTCCAGATTTTAAAATGGATTCTTCAGTAACAGTAAAAACTTGTTCAAGAGAACCGTGAGAATCTTGCTGAATTATATGCCAAACATCTTATTGATCAAATATAATCACAATATGAAATAGGGCTATCCGATAATCACTTCTATCGAATAGCCCTATAAAGAAATTTCTTTCAGCTTCATTATCTGGCACCTTCACTTTCTTAGATTTTACTCTCTGTTATGGATCATGGCCTTTCATTTTAATCATCTCCTTGACTACACATGCGATCAACAATTGCTTCCCATATATGTAAACTCATAAGAGATTTCGCTTTTGATTTAAAGATTAACTATGTCATTGGACTGTACCTCTTTCTTAGATTTTTGTCGGATGAAAAATTAAGTTCCCATTGATCCTTCCTCCGTCTTCTAAAGATTCGAATCGTCTAAACTTTTAAAAATATAATGGAATAAACTTCCTTGTTTTGTTTGATATCCGTTTCTTTTTGTATCTACATCATACATCACAAAACACATTTTGTCAAACATTATTTTTGATATTTTATAATATTCAGAATATTCAGTCTGTTTTGTTGTTTATTTCAAATGCATTATTCTGATCCTGTGGACTTTGTCGTTCTGATAAGAAAAGCGCAGTTTTACCGACAAAAGAAAGCGGAAACCGCTCCCTTACATGACGCTATGGCATGGTCATATAAATGTAAGGGAACGGTTTCCGCATTGTTATGTTTGAAGCTGCGCTTCATATAAATAATTCCGGAAGAAGAATATATTGATATATAATTTCTTCTTCTACAATCAGATTCTGCATTTGTTTTATTATTTTATCTTTCTCTTTTATTCTGTCAAGATTTTTTGTTATTTTGTTGAACTCATTCATAAAAGTGGTAAAGAAACTGCTTTCTTGTCGAATAAAAATAGCCCCCATTTTTTCGAATGCATGTTTGCTGTGTGAATTTCTGGATAAAATCCGGATGAGGAAATAATCGATTTCCCTTTTGGAGCAGGTTTCTTTGATTAACATTTTTATGACTTTGTATGCCAGTCCTTTGTTTTGATATTCTTCCATCAGAGCGATTCCGATTTCCGGTGTTTTTCCCGAAAGATTTCTTAATTCTATAGTTCCGTAATAATTCCCATGAATATCTAAGATGGAAAATGTTTTATCTTTTCCTTGAAGAACCTGATTCCACATTATATCTTTAAAGTGAGGATTTAAAAACAACGTAGTTCTTCCTTTTGTTTGTATTTGTAGATTAACAAAATGCTCCCGGTCTTTTTCAATAATTGGACACAGAAAATAATTTCCATCTGTTGCGTATATCTGGCGTTCTGACTCTAGTGTATTCATTCCATTTTATCCTCAGTAAAATGATAATTATGTTAAAAAATAACTACCAAAAGCATCTTAAATTGTTCTTTTCCATACACTGCATGAGGATGCTTTGCAGGCATAACGATAGAATCACCTTCATGAAGTTCAAATTCTTCTCCGTCAATAGTTATTTTCCCTACACCGTCAAGACAGGTTACAAAGGCATCTCCGCCTGATTCATGAGTACTGATTTCTTCTCCTTTATCAAAAGAAAAAAGTGTTACACTGACATGTTCGTTCTGAGCCAGAGTTTTGCTGACAACCTGGCCTGGTTGATAGGCTACCTGTTCCTTTAAAACGAGAACTTCTGCTTTGTTAATATTTTTCATTCCTTTCATTGTTAATTTCCTCCTGAATTACACGTATAATTATTAATCTATGTGCTATTATAACTTAATTTATATGGAATCTCAATGAAAAAGGTTTTTAAATAATTAAATGTATCGTCAATGGAAAGAATAATCAATTAGATGAAAAGAAATTAAAAAAAGCAAAAAAAGAAGCCATTGCCTATGGCAACAGCTTCTTTAATAGCACTTATTTATATTTTCTTTTTCTTGCAGCTTCGGATTTCTTTTTACGTCTAACACTTGGTTTTTCGTAATGTTCTCTCTTACGGATCTCCTGCTGAATTCCGGCTTTAGCACAGCTCCTCTTAAATCTACGAAGAGCGCTGTCTAAAGATTCGTTTTCTTTAACGATTACGTTTGACATTGACTCACCTAACCTCCCTCCAGTTGCGTATTGTGCCTAATACAACTGTTTGGGTATTTTTGCACTGCTTTACATTATACCATATTTTTTTAAAAGGTCAATAGTTTTTTTCAATATCTATATATTTATTTTATGCCAGCTGACCTTTTGCCAGTTCGACAGCTTTAGTGAGAGCATCTGGAATGCCTGCCGGATTCTTTCCTCCAGCCTGTGC